>JACDAW010000513.1 GCA_013695245.1 Pyrinomonadaceae bacterium
TCCCTGCGCCGAGCACGCTCCAGTTCAGACTTGGAAGTGTCAGTACCAATGAAGGCGCGGGCAAGGTGGTTGTGTCCGTGCAGCGCACAGGTTCTCTCACGCAAGCCGCGACGGTCAACTACGAGACGGTGAGCGGCACAGCATCTGAGCGTTCAGACTTCACCACGACCATCGGCACCCTCTCCTTTGCTGCCGGCGAAGAAGAGAAGATCATCGAAGTGCTGTTGACTGACGATACGCTGCAGGAAGCGGCCGAGACCTTCACACTTCGTCTAACGAACGCAGCGGGCGCAACCATCGGCTCAACGAGCACGACCACAGTAACGCTTACGGACAATGATGATGCCGCATCCTCGCGCACGAACATGATCGACACGCTCGACGGGTTCGTGCGCCAGCAGTATGTGGACTTCCTCAACCGCGAGCCGGATGCGGCGGGCTTCCAGTTCTGGAAGAGCACACTGCAAGGTTACCTCAACGCCTGCGGCACGGCCGATAACGCCGAGGCGATCACATGTCGTGCGCGGGCGAAAGCTTCGGTCAGTGAAGCCTTCTTCGTTAGCGTTGAATTTCAGCAAACCGGCTATCTTGTCTACCGCCTCTACAAAACATCCTTTGACCCGGCTGCGCGACCGCGCGGCTTACCCCGTTATGTAGAGTTCCTGAGAGACGCGCAACAGCTCGGCAGCGGTGTGGTAGTCAACTCGCCGGGGTGGGAGGCGAAGCTTAATGGGAACACGGAGACGTTCGTCCGCGAGTTGGTGCAGCGCAGTGAGTTCGTCGCCCGCTACCCAACGTCAATGACTGCTGAGCAGTACGTCGCGGCACTACTCACCAATGCCGGGCTGCCATTAACTGGAGCGGAGCAGCAAGCAGCACTGGCGGCTTACAGCACCGGCGGAGTCGAGGGAAGGGCGCGGGCGCTACGCTCAATCGCTGAATCGGATTTACTGTTTCGTAAGGAGTTCAACAAGGCGTTCGTGTTGATGCAGTATTTCGGATACTTGAGAAGAAATGCGGATGAGGGCGAGGATGCGCCTGCTGAGCGACAGTTCAAGGGCTATGACTTCTGGTTGACTAAGCTCAACACTGAATCTGGAGACACGGCGCGCTTCACCACGCTCGACCAACTGCTCGCGCCAACGAAGCGGGCGCAGATGGTTGAAGCTTTCGTCGTCACGGGTGAGTATCGCCGAAGATTCGGGACGGAGTAAAAACAAACAACTTTACACCACTTCTTGTATTTAGGAGTGGTGTATAGAAGAAGGGGTTAGTAGGCGTAAGCGAGGACGCCTGCTGACCCCTTCGTTTTGCTTTAACAGTCCGTTGCGCCTATAATTTCGTTGAGTTTGATACGACGAAACGCCTTGCAAGTTGACCTATGGCTTATCTGAAGCAGCAACGTCCTGAGAAAGTAACCGTGCCGTCTTTGCGTCTGAGCAAAGAGCGCGGCGAGCGCCTCGTGTGCCTCACGGCTTACGATTACCCGACGGCGCGCATCGTTGACGAAGCCGGAACTGACATTATCCTCGTCGGCGATTCTGTCGGCAACGTCGTGCTCGGTTATGAAAACACCGTGCCCGTCACGCTCGATGAAATGGTTCACCACACGCGCGCTGTTCGTCGCGGCGTCGAGCGCGCACTACTCGTCGCCGATATGCCGTATGGTTCTTATCACACGGGCGCGGATGATGCCGCGCGCGCCGCGCTCCGTCTGATTAAGGAGGCGGGAGCGGAAGCGGTTAAACTTGAGGGCGGCAAAAGTCGCGCAGAAGTTGTGCGGCGACTCGTCGCGGAAGAGATTCCCGTCGTCGGTCATATCGGACTCACGCCGCAATCCGTACACAAACTCGGCGGCTTTCGCTTGCAAGGAAAAACGTCTGATGCGGCGCGCGCGCTGCTCGAAGATGCGAAGGCGCTCGAAGCGGCGGGCGCGTGCGCCGTCGTCCTCGAAGTGATTCCGCGCGAGATCGCGCGACTCATCACACAGAGCATTTCGATTCCGACCATCGGCATCGGCGCGGGCGCAGACTGCGACGCGCAGGTGCTCGTGCTTCACGACTTAGTAGGTCTTTCCTTCGGCAAGTCGCCACGCTTTGTGCGCGCGTATGCCAATTTGCGCGAGACGATGACCGATGCGATCAGCCGTTTCAACGAAGACGTGCGTACAGGGATTTATCCGGCGGAGACGGAATCCTACGCGTTGCCTCCCGATGCGGCCGCGGAATTAACCGCCGATTCCGGCGTCACGGCGAACACGGACGCCGAAATTGAAAGCTCTTAAGAATCTCGACGCTTCCGTGAGCGTCTGTCTCTTTAACTTCCCCTTTCATTTATGGAAATTATTAATCGTCGTCAACGCATGAGTTCGGTGTTGCGCCGCGTGCGACGCGAAGAAGAAAAGACCATCGGGCTTGTGCCGACGATGGGCGCGCTGCACGAAGGTCACTTAAGTCTTGTGCGCGAAGCCAGACAACGCTGCGATGTGGTGGTCGTTTCGATCTTCGTCAACCCAACGCAGTTCGGAGCAAACGAAGATTTCACACGCTACCCGCGCGATCTCACGCGCGACACCGCGATGCTCGCCGACTACAACATTGATTACATCTTCGCCCCGCCCGTCGAAGAGATTTACCCAAAGAATTTTTCCACCTACGTCACCGTCGAAGGCTTATCCGAACAACTCGAAGGCGCGGTGCGTCCCGGACACTTTCGCGGCGTGGCAACTGTTTTAGCGATTCTCTTTAATATCGTGCGTCCCGACAGGGTCTTTTTCGGACAAAAGGACGCGCAGCAAACTCTCGTCGTCAAACGTCTCGTGCGTGATTTGGCTTTCGATACCGAAGTCGTTGTGTTGCCGACGGCGCGTGAGGAAACCGGACTTGCCCTCTCGTCGCGCAATGCTTACTTAAGCGAGCCGGAACGCCGAACGGCGACTGCGCTTTATCACGCCTTGCGAACTGCGAAAGCGGCTTACGCCAACGGCGAGCGTTCCGCGCGGCGAATCGCCGAGACGGTCGCTTCCGAGATCGCCAACGAACCCGAAATCAGGCTCGAATATGTCAGCGTCACCGACGCCGAGACGCTCGAAAAGCTCGATAAGTTAGACGACCGCACCGTGCTCGTCGCGCTCGCCGCCTACATCGGCAAGACTCGCTTGATCGACAACATCGTGTTAAGTCCCGTGAAACACGGGGCGCGCGCGATGGTCGAAGCGTAGAGAGATTTTAATTGAAGAAGGTTCGAGAAATGAAAAAGGAGTTAGTGACATTAACCGTCAACGGCGAAGAAAAAACCCTCGCCACCGCAGCGAATCGTTCGCTGCTTAACGTCTTGCGCGAGGATTTAAATTTAACGGGCACGAAGCAGGGCTGCGACGACGGCGACTGCGGCGCGTGCACCGTGCTTTTGGATGGCGAACCCGTGCTCTCCTGCATGATGTTGGCAGCGAGCGCAGATTGTCGTGAAGTGACGACGATTGAAGGACTCGCGCGCGAAGGCAAACTCGACCGCGTGCAAGCGGCCTTCTGGACGGAAGGCGGAATGCAGTGCGGCTTCTGCACGCCCGGCATGATCGTAAGTTCTTACGCGCTTCTCAAACGCAACCCCGATCCTTCCGAACACGAAATCCGCGACGCTCTTTCAAACAATCTCTGTCGTTGCACGGGCTACACCAAGATCGTCACAGCCGTACAACACGCCGCAACCTTTGAAGAGTTTCTCGACAAGCAAAGCTAACCGCTTGCGTCGCAACTTTTGATTACTAAAAATCTATGAGCCAACAAGAATTCATGAACATCGGCACGCGCGTGCCGATGACTGACGGGCCACCGAAAGTTACAGGGCAAGCGATCTACGCTGACGATCTTCGTCTGCCCAACATGCTCTACGGCAAAATCCTGCGCTCGCCACACGCGCACGCGCGTATCATTTCCATCAACACGTCGAAAGCCGAACGCTTGCCCGGCGTGATGGGCGTCGTCACGGGCAAGGACGCGCCCGCGAAGTATGGCATTCTTCCTATCGGACATGATGAGACGGCGTTCTCGATTGACCGCGTGCGCTACGTCGGCGACGAGGTGGCGGCCGTGTGCGCGACGAGCGAGCAGATCGCGGAAGAAGCATTGGAGTTGATTGAAGTCGAATACGAAATCTTGCCCGCATTCGTCACGCCGGAAGAAGCGATGGGGTGCGAGGATGAATCTCTGTGGTTGCACCATGACCGCAAGCGCAACATCGAGAAGCAATATCATCACCACTTCGGGGATGTCGAAAAGGGTTTTCAAGAAGCGTTAGATTCTGGCGGCGCGGTGCGCTTCGATAAATACTACAACCCGCGCGTGACGCACGTGCCGATGGAGCCGCACGCCTGCGTCGCCAACTGGGAACACGAAGGCAAAGTCACGCTCTGGACTTCGACGCAGACGCCGCACTACGTTCATCGCACGCTCGCCGTCGTGTTAGATATGCCGATGAGTTCGATCCGCGTGATCAAGCCGTTCGTCGGCGGCGGCTTCGGCGGCAAAAGCGAAACCTTCACGCATGAAGTCGCGGCGTGTTTGCTTGCGAAGAAGACTTGCCGCCCGGTTAAATTCAACTTCACGCGCGAAGAAGTTTTCTACGCGCATCGCGGGCGACCGGAACAATACGTCGAACTTAAAACGGGCGTCGCAAAGGACGGACGCATCACGGCCGTCGAAGCGAAAGTCGTGCAAGACGGCGGCGCGTATTGCTCTTACGGCGTCGTCACAATCCTCTACTCCGGCGCGCTCATCGCCGCGCTTTACGACATTCCGAACATCAAGTTCGACGGCTACCGCGTGTTGACGAACAAGCCCGCGTGCGGCCCGATGCGCGGGCATGGCACGGTCGGCGTGCGCTTCGGCTTTGAATCGCAACTCGACATGCTGGCGGCTGAAATCGGGATGGATGCGGGCGAGTTAAGACTTAAAAATAAACTGAAGCCGAACACGATCACCGTCAACGATTTGCGCGTGACGAGTTACGGTTACGACAAGTGTATTGAGAAAGTGATGGAAGCTTCGGATTGGCGAAACAAACGAAGTAAGATGCCTTACGGCAAAGGCGTCGGGATGGCTGGCTCGCATTATGTGTCGGGCGCGGCGAACTCGATCATCAGATCGAAGCTTCCACACTCTACAGTTTCGATCAAGATTGACTACGACGGCGGTGTGACTGTTTACACAGGCGCGGCTGAGATCGGGCAGGGCACAGAGACGATTCACGCGCAGATCGTCGCGGAAGAGATGGGCATTGAACTTTCGCGCATTCGCATCGTCGCCGCCGATTCCGCTTTAACGCCCGTTGACCTCGGCTCGTACTCATCGCGCGTCACGTTCATGGCTGGAAACGCGGCGAAGGAAGCGGCGCGGGACATCAAGATGCAACTCTTTCGCGCGGCGGCGGAACTCTTGGGCGAATCGCCGGAACATCTCGTCGCGCGCGACGAGAAGATTTTCCCGCGTGATGAACCGCATCGTTCGATCACTTATCAAGAAGCGTTGCTTGCGTGCATCGAGCAGGGGGGCACGTTGATCGCCAAAGGCACTTACACGCCGCCGCCTGAATCGCAGGGCGGCTCATTTCGCGGCGCGGGCGTCGGGCCCGGCGTCGCTTATTCTTACGCGGCGCAAGTCGCCGAAGTCACAGTTGACCCGGAGACTGGCTTGTTCACGGTTGACAAAATCTGGGCGGCGCACGATTGCGGTCGCGCCTTAAACCTCTTAACAGTCGAAGGACAAGTTGAAGGATCGGTCTGGATGGGCTTGGGGCAGGCGGTAGCGGAAGAACAGATTTTCGAGAACGGAAAGACGATGAATCCGGGATTGCTCGAATACAAATCCGCGTCTTCTCTGGAGTCGCCGCCGATTGAAACCTTCATCGTCGAGACGATTGACCCGGAAGGCCCCTTCGGCGCGAAAGAAGCTGGCGAAGGAAGTCTGGCGGCGACGATTCCTGCGGTCGCCAACGCGATCTACGATGCAATCGGCGTGCGCATTAACGATCTGCCGCTCTCGCCCGAAAGAATTTTGAAAGCGATTGAGGAACAGAAAAAGCGTTCTTGAAGGACAAAGTTTTATGAGCACGCAACGAAAAACCGAAAGGCGCTACACGCTCGAAGATTATTTCGCTATCGAAGAGATGTCTGAGATCAAGCACGAATACTTTGACGGCGAAATCTTCGCCATGGTCGGCGCTTCGCTAAGGCACAACCTGATTGCGGGGAATCTGTTTGCAGCTTTGAAGGTTAAGTTAAAAGGAACGGGTTGCGATGCCTTCATCAACGATATGCGCGTCAGCACGCCGGAAGGTTTATACACCTACCCTGACATCGTTGCGGTCTGTGACGAAGCCGAGTTGAACGACGATCAAATCAAAGCCTTAACTAACCCGACGCTGATCGTCGAGGTGCTTTCCGAATCAACGAAGAAGTATGATCGCGGGCAGAAGTTCGAGCTATACACTTCAATCGAAACTCTGCGCGAATACGTTCTCATAGAGCAAAACCAAATCTTCATTGAACGCCACGAGAGGATTCAATCCGGCGAGTGGTCGCGGCGCGAGTACACGACCGCCGACGCGATTTTAGAATTGCCGTCAATCAACTTTCGCATCCGTTTATCCGAAATTTATTACCGCGTTGACTTTGATTCTTAAGTTATCAAATTATGACAATGGCATCCTTCACGCTTCACCGCCCGCACACGCTCGCTGAAGCGTTTCAAATCTTAGATGAACACGCGGGCGATGCGCGCATCGTCGCGGGCGGCAGCGACCTCGTCATCAACATGCGCATGAGAATCCAGACGCCCGCGCACGTCGTCGAGCTTCGCGGGATCAACGAACTGCGCGGCGTTCGCTTCGACCAGAGCGCAGGTTTAAGCGTCGGCGCGTTGACAACCGTATCCGCGCTCGCAAGTGATCCGTTGATCGGAGAGCGTTTTAGTGTCGTGGCGTCGGCTGCGCAGCAAGTTGCGGGGCCGAACATCAGGAACATGGCGACGGTCGGCGGCAACCTCTGTCTCGACACGCGCTGCGTCTATTACAATCAATCTTACTTCTGGCGGAAGTCGAATAATTTCTGTTTGAAGAAGGACGGCAGCGTGTGCCACGTCGCGCCCGGCGGAAAGAAGTGTTGGGCGGCCGCTTCGGGCGATCTCGCGCCCGCTCTCCTCGCGCTCAATGCCTCCGTGCGTCTTGCCAGCCCGCAGGGTGAACGCACGCTTCCCCTCTCCGAGTTTTACATCAACGACGGCATCGAGAAATATGATCTTCGCCCGAATGAGATTTTGTGTGAAGTCATTGTGCCCGCCGAATACGCCGACTGGCGCGGGCGTTATGAGAAATATCGTGTGCGCGACTCGATTGATTACCCGCTGGCGAGCGCGGCCGTTGCGGTCAAAGTTGACGATGCGGGAAACTGCGCGGGCGCGCGCGTCGCCGTCACGGCCGTCAACCCAAGCCCGCGCGTCGTTGAAGGCATCAACGAGTTGTTCGTC
>JACDAW010000514.1 GCA_013695245.1 Pyrinomonadaceae bacterium
GTGCAGGTGGACGCCGTCCGCGCGCTCAACTATGCGGGCAAATTGAAGCGTCACGGTCGCATCGAAGGCCGTCGCCCTTCTTGGAAAAAAGCTTACGTGACGTTGAAAGCGGGCGAGCAACCGCTCGATTACGGCGAAGCGATTTAAGCAAAGGAGGAAGTAGGAAGGCGGAAGGATGAAGTGTGGACAAAGCCTCTGGCTTTGATCAAATAAATTATTGAATCACGCTGAAGGCGTGTCCTACTACTTCCGCCTTCATCCTTCCCACTTCCTACTTTAGTTCGACTATGGGTATTAAGAAATTAACGCCAACATCACCGTCAAGACGTTATCAAACTTACTTGACGCGCGATGAACTGACGAAGGGCGCGGAGCCTGAGAAGTCTCTGCTTGAGCCGAAGATAAGGATTTCGGGTCGCAACAACGATGGGCACATCACGGTGCGTCGTCGCGGGGGCGGACACAAACGCTTTTATCGCATTATTGATTTCAAGCGCGACAAGACGGGAGTGCCCGGTCGCGTTTCGCAGATCGAATACGATCCGAATCGCTCGGCGCACATCGCGCTGATCACATACCTCGACGGCGAGAAGCGTTACATCATTGCGCCGACAGGTTTGGAAGTCGGTAAGACAATTATGAGCGGCCCCGAAGCGGATATTCTGCCGGGCAACGCTCTGCCGATGCGCAACATTCCGTTGGGAACGCAGATTCACAACATTGAACTTCGTCCCGGTAAAGGCGGACAGATGGCGCGCTCTGCTGGCGCGTTCGCGCAACTTGTCGCTAAAGAGGGCGACTACGCGCAACTGCGGATGCCTTCGGGCGAAGTGCGGCGCGTGCCCGTGGTGTGCATGGCGACGGTCGGGCAGGTTGGAAACGTGGAGCATGAAAACGTTTCTTACGGTAAAGCGGGACGTTCGCGTTGGAAGGGTTTGCGTCCGCAGGTGCGCGGCGTGGCTATGAATCCGGTGGATCACCCGCACGGCGGCGGCGAAGGTAAAACTTCGGGCGGTCGCCATCCCGTAACGCCTTGGGGACAGCCGACGCGCGGCTACAAGACGCGAAAGAATAAACGCACGACGAAGATGATCGTGCGCGACCGCAGAGTTAAATAAAAGTTTAGTGGAGCGAGAAGGTTATGGCGCGTTCAGTTAAGAAGGGCCCGTTTATTGACGATCATGTGCAGAAGGCGGTTGATCGTATCAGGGAATCGGGCAACCGCCCGCAGGCGATTAAGACTTGGTCGCGGCGTTCGACGATCTCGCCCGAAATGGTCGGACTCACCTTTGCGGTGCACAACGGCAAACGTCATCTGCCTGTGTATGTGACAGAGAACATGGTCGGGCACAAGCTCGGCGAGTTTTCGCCGACGCGCACGTTTAAGGGGCACTCTGGAACGAAGGCGGAGAAATCGTCAAAGGTCGGCAGATAAATGATAAAGGATGAACGCGGGATGATGAACTAGAGGAGTTTGTCTTTATTCATCGTTCAAAGTTTTTGCGCTCATCATTAAAGGTTTGTTATGGATGCTAAAGCAAGTGCGAGATACCTGCGTGGGTCAGCACAAAAAGCGCGACTTGTAGTTGACATGATTCGCGGGAAAAACATCAACCAAGCGCTCGCCGTGTTGCAGTACACGAATAAGCGCGCGGCCGCAAACATCGAGGCATGTGTGCGCTCGGCGATTGCGAATGCGACTGAGGCGGCGGAGAAAGCGAATGTTGCGGTTGACCCGGACGATCTGTGGGTGAAGCATGCGTTTGTTGATGAAGGGCCGTCAAAAGGGCGTTACCGGATGCGTCCTGCGCCGCAGGGTCGCGCCTTCCGCGAACGTCGCCACTTCTGCCACGTCACCGTCATGCTTTCGTCCGATGATAATCCCGCGAAGGTGAGCGGGGCGGGGAAGCGCCGTAGTAGCACCTCTAAGTCTAACGCGAGAGATGCTAAGGCTGACGGCGGCTCGGTTTCAGATGCGAAAAAGACGCGCGGTCGCAAGAAGAAAGATGAAACGACGACGAGCGCTGCGCCGTCAAAGAAGGAAGCTAAATCCGATGCGGCATCAACAACTGATGCTGCGCCGGCGGGCAACGGGCAGCAAAACGCAACCGCCGCAGAAGAGTAATCGAAACGGAGAGTATTTGTGGGACAGAAAGTTCATCCATACGGTTTTCGCTTAGGCTACAACAAAGATTGGCATTCGCATTGGTACTCGAAGAAACAGTACGGCGAATATCTATTGGAAGATTTGCGGTTGAAGCGCGACCTGAAGGGACGCTTCGCGGGCGCAGGCGTTTCGCACATTGATGTTGAGCGCGCCGCGAATCGTGTGAAGATCATCATCTACACGTCGCGTCCCGGCATCATCATCGGGCGCAAGGGTTCGGAGATCGACAAGCTCAAAGCCGACATTCAATCCAGAACCGGACGCGAAGTGCTCGTTTCGATTCAAGAGATTCACCGCCCGGAATTAAACGCGCAGTTGCAGGCTGAGAAGATCGCCGCGCAACTTGAGAAACGCATCGCTTTTCGGCGCGCGATGCGTAAAGCTGTTGAAGAATCGCAACGGTTCGGCGCAGAAGGCATCAAGGTGATGGTCGCCGGACGTTTGAACGGAGCCGAGATCGCGCGCACCGAGTGGTATTTGGAAGGACGACTGCCGCTTCACACGCTGCGCGCCGATATTGATTACGGACTCGCGGAAGCACACACGACGTTCGGCGTAATCGGCGTCAAAGTCTGGATCAATCGCGGCACGATCCTCGATCCGAACGCGGCGATGGCGCGCGGCACGGGAACCGACCCGGCGAACGAAGCCCGCACCGAACGTCGTCCGCGCACGCGGCGCGAACGCGAAGGCGGCGGTGACGGACGCGAACGCGGCAGAGGTGACCGTGGCGATCGCGGAGATCGTCGCCCGCGTGAAGACAGACCGAGCAGCTAAGAACAATCAAGGTTTGAAGTTTTGATATTGAAATCTCGAATTACAAATTTGAGATCGTTGGTGGAGAGCATTTCATCATGTTGATGCCGAAGAAGGTAAAACACCGCAAGCAGATGAAGGGGCGGATGACGGGCGCGGCCGTGCGCGGCAGCCAGATCAGCTTCGGTGAGTACGGCTTGAAAACTTTGGAGCCGGCGTGGATCACCGACCGCCAGATCGAAGCCGCGCGTAATGCGATGACGCGCCACATTAAGCGCGGCGGCAAAATCTGGATCAGAATGTTTCCCGATAAGCCTATCACGAAGAAGCCTGCGGAAACGCGCATGGGCAAAGGCAAGGGCGCGCCGGATCATTGGGTGGCGGTTGTCAAACCCGGTCGTGTTCTTTACGAGATCGAGGGCGTTGACGAGGCGACGGCGCGCGAAGCGATGCGTCTCGCGGCGCAGAAGCTTCCGATTAAAACAAAGTTCGTAAGCCGCGCGGAGCAAGAGGGAGGCGTTGTTTAGTTATGAAAAGACGCGAAGAATTGGAACGCCTGCGCGATATGTCCGATGACGATCTGCGCGAAGAAACCGGGCGCTTGAAGGAATCAATGTTTCGTTTGAACTTTAAGCTTGCGCTCGGCGAGATGGATGCAGTGAAGCGCATCCGCAACGAGAAGCAGACCTATGCGCGCATCAAGACGATCATCCGCGAGCGTGAAAAGTCAGCGCAGTAACATTCGATAACGGATTAATAAAATGGCAGAAGAAAATTTAGAAGCAGGCGAAGACACCGCACGCGGAGACGCGCAGGCGGCCGAAGAGACGACGAGCGGCGAAAACCTCGCGCACAGAGTTGCGCCAAACGTTGACGCGCAGCCGGGTAATGCCGCAGGCACGGAGGCGGGTAAGCGTGGGCAGCGAGCGCAGAAGATCGGCGTTGTTGCCTCCGACAAGATGGAGAAGACGGTTGTAGTGCGCGTGGATCGTTTGATCAAACATCCGAAGTATCGCCGCTACGTCCGCCGCACGTCGAAGTTTATGGCTCATGATGAGAGCGGCGCAACTATTGGCGACAAAGTACGCATCGTCGAAACTCGCCCGCTTTCGGCGCGCAAACGTTGGCGCGTTGTTGAGATTTTGCAAAAGGCAGAAAAGTAGAAGGCGTAAATCGTTATGGCAATTCAGATGCAAACCTCTTTGGAGGTGGCTGATAATTCGGGAGCGCGACGCGTGGAAATGATCATGGGCATCGGCGGCTCGACGGGAAGCAAGGCGAGCATCGGCGACCGCATCAAAGTCGCTGTTAAAGAAGCTTCGCCCGATGGCACGATCAAAAAAGGGACGGTGCAATCTGCGGTCGTCGTGCGGACGCGCAAAGAAGTGCGACGTAAAGACGGAACATACATTCGTTTTGATCAAAACGCGGCGGTGTTGATTAAAGACGACGGAACGCCGATTGGCACGCGCGTCTTCGGCCCCGTCGCGCGCGAACTGCGGGATAAGAATTACATGAAGATCGTTAGCCTCGCGCCGGAGGTAATATAGAGATGGCCGGAACACGTCGCTCGAAGATTCGCAAAGGCGATCAGGTGGTTGTGATTGCGGGACGCGACCGCAATAAGCGCGGCCGTGTGCTTGAAGTGTTGCCCGCGAAAGGCAAAATCAAGGTTGAGAATATCGCTATTGTTAAAAAACATCAGCGCGCGAATTCGCAAAACAATCGGGGCGGCGGCATTATTGACCAGCCGGCGTTCATTGATATTTCAAACGTGCAGTTGATCGATCCGCAATCGGGAAAACCGTCGCGCGCACGCTACGAAGTGGCCGGAGATGGAACAAAGACACGCGTTGCATCGAAAAGCGGACAGGCGATTAACAAATAAAAGTTTAAGTATGTAAGAAGCTTGGAAACGCTTGAACCTGATAGAGAGTGAGACCCAAGCGCGAAGAGGTGATAGAGAGATGCCCGCAAGACTGAAAGAACGTTATAACCAAGAGATCGCGCCTGCGCTTGCCAAAGAGTTTGGGATGACCAACCCGATGCGCACGCCGCGTTTAGAGAAGATCGTGATCAACATGGGGATCGGCGAGGCGATTGCCAACGCCAAGATTCTGGATACAGCAGCAGAGGAGTTAACCGCGATCACGGGACAGAAGCCCGTCATCACGCGCGCCAAGAAATCAATTGCGACTTTCAAGTTGCGCAAAGGAATGCCTATCGGCGTAATGGTGACGCTCAGGGGCGACCGCATGTATGAATTCCTCGACCGCTTTGTGTCCGTCGCGCTACCGCGCGTGAGAGATTTTCGCGGCATCTCGCCGAAGGCGTTTGACGGGCGCGGTAATTACACGGTCGGCATCCGCGAGCAGTTGATCTTTCCTGAAATTGATTTCAATAAAGTTGACAAAGCGCGTGGTATGAACATCTCGATCATCACGACCGCGCCGAATGACGAAGAAGCGCGCGCTCTGTTGCGTTCGCTGGGGATGCCGTTCCGACAATAGATGTTTGGAGTTAAAGATTAAATGGCAAAGAAATCATTGATCGCGAAAGCGAATGCGAAACCGAAATTCGCGGTGCGCGCCTACACACGTTGCCAGCGTTGCGGACGCCCGCGCGCTTACCTGCGCAAGTTTAAGTTATGCCGCATCTGCTTCCGCGAATTGGCGCTGCAAGGTCAAATACCGGGCGTTGTGAAATCGAGTTGGTGAGAAGGATTTTAGATTTGTGATTGCCGATTTTTGATTTGAGCTTACAAAGTTAAAACGGCAAATCTGTTCTTCAATCAAAAATCGCAAATCCAAAATCAAAAATTTTTTTACGGAGTAACTAATGACTGATCCTGTTGCTGATATGTTAGCGCGCATCCGTAACGCCATCGCCGCGAAACATTCGCGCGTTGACGTTCCGGCGTCGAAGTTGAAATTGGAAGTCGCGCGCATACTGAAAGAAGAAGGTTACATCAACAACTTCGTTATCAAAGGCGAAGGCGTGCGCCGGAATATAAGAATCTTTTTGCGCTACGATCAGCGCGGCACTTCGACGATCTCGCACCTGACGCGCGTCTCGCGTCCCGGTCGCCGCGTCTATATGGGCGCAACCGAGATTCCGAAAGTGCTCGGCGGCTACGGCGTGAGCATCGTCTCCACGCCGCGCGGCTTGATGACCGGCAAACGCGCCCGCCGCGAAAACGTCGGCGGCGAAGTTTTAGCAGAAGTTTATTAGAAAGGATGAAGGCGGAAGGATGAAGTGTGGGCAAAGTTCAGAATCTTTGAATTAAAGATATTAAATCACGCCTTCGGCGTGTCCACACTTCCGCCTTCCTACTTCCTACTTGGATTTTATGTCTCGTGTAGGAAAGAAGATTATTACGGTTCCTAAAGGCGTGACCGTGACGGTTCACGAACGCGAATTGGAAGTTAAGGGGCCGAAGGGCGTGTTGCGCACTCCCGTCCCGGAAGGCATCAGCTTCAAGCTCGGAGACGACGGGTTGCAGGCGGAACGAAGTTCGGATGAACTCGCGGCGCAGCACGGCTTGGCGCGCGCGTTGGCGAACAACGCAATCGTCGGCGTCACCGAAGGCTTCTCGAAGCAGATGGACGTGGTCGGCGTTGGCTACCGCGCCGAACCGCAAGGTCGCAAAGTGAATTTCGCGCTCGGCTACTCGCATCCGGTTGAATACAATTTGCCCGAAGGCATTGATGTGAAGAGCGAGCGCGTGGCGACCAAAGCTTCGATCCCGCAGTATCAAGTGACATTGACGCTTTCGGGTATCGATAAGCAAAGGCTCGGCCAGGTCGCCGCCGAAATGCACAACTTGCGTAAGCCCGATGCTTACAAAGGCAAAGGCGTGCGTTATGCCGATGTGCCGCTAAAATTAAAGCCGGGCAAGACAGGGAAGTAGAATTTTTGATTTTAGATTTGCGATTTTTGAATAAAGGACGAACTACAAGTTCAATCCCGTGATTTCAAATCAAAAATCGGCAATCGCAAATCAAAAATCGGAGAATTGAGATGGCAAACACAAACAAAGCGGAACTGCGAAAAGCGGTGCATAAGCGCATTCGTCGCAAAGTGAGCGGCACGACGGAGCGCCCGCGCCTGACGATCTTTCGTAGCGTGAATCATATCTATGCGCAGATCATTGACGACGTACAGGGGCAAACTTTGGCGGCAGCTTCGACGACGGAAAAGGATTTGCGCGGAGCGACGGGCGGCAACATCGAAGCTGCGGGGCGCGTCGGGCGCGCGTT
>JACDAW010000523.1 GCA_013695245.1 Pyrinomonadaceae bacterium
GAATTGTAAAAATTTATTGACACACTCCTGTAACCTAGATATTATTCGCGCCTCGAATTAATTGCCGCAACTCTGCGAGCAAATTTTGTGCGAAAAATTGATCTAAACAGTTTTCAAGTTGCGACAAGCGAAACAGCGCGTGACATCAATCGGCGTATCGTGTTGAACCTACTCCGCACGCGACAGCCGCTCTCACGCGCTGACTTGGCGCGCCACTCAGGACTACAACGCAGTACTGTTTCCGTCATTGTCGAACAATTGATCTCTGAGCAATGGGTTAACGAGGGTGCAATCGGTCATCTGCCGCGCGGACGACGACCACGATTCTTGCAGATCAATGACGAACGCGCGGGTGTCGTGGGAATCAACGTCAGACCAGCGCAGACCACCATCGCTATCGCTAATCTTAACGCGCAGTTTCTCGCGCAGGAGCAGATGCCGACGGCGAGTGATCCCCGCCAGTTTGTTGATGAGCTGACACAGCGCGCAAAGGCCTTCGTCAAAGCTCATGCTGATGTTTCCATTGAAGGTGTCGGCGTCAGTTTACCGGGTCGCGTAGATTGCCAAACCCAACGCTTGACGTTTGCGCCGAATCTCGGCTGGCGCGACCTTGATTTGAAGACGCCGCTCGAACGTGCGACGGGGCTTCCTGTTGAGCTTGAAAACGCGGCCAATGCTTGCGCTCTCGCAGAAATCTGGTTCGGAGGAAACCTAGAAAACAGCACTGATCTGGTTTCTGTCACCGTTTCTGAAGGAATTGGAACGGGCATTGTAATAGATGGGCAGCTAATGCGCGGGCCCACTGGAGAAGCGGGCGAGTTCGGCCACGTTTCGATTAATGAAGACGGCCCCCTATGTAAGTGCGGGAATCGCGGGTGTTGGGAGACATATGCTTCCAACTCGGCGGCGATTGATTTTTATCTGCAAGCGACGAGCAAAGCGCGGCACGGTAAAAAAGATTATGCTCCGAACGGCAACCAAACTGCCGCGCCGTCGCCGAGTTTTGAAGATTTATTGCGACTGTCTGAGCAAGGAAACGTCCAAGCGCGGGAGGCGATTGAGCGGATGGCGAAGTATCTGGGCGTCGGGATCGCAATGCTCTCAACCAGCATCGCGCCGCGAGTAATCATTATTGTCGGTGAAGTGACCCGCGTGTGGAATTCAATTGAGCCGATTATTAATAAGGTGGTCGCTGAGCGATTGCCTAATCGTGGGGTGCCTAAGATTATTCCGGCAAACGATGCGGCTCAACCAAGGCTGCGCGGAACTATAGCCTTGGTTTTGCAGAAACATTTCGGAGCACCAGCTATCGCCTAAGAATAAAGCGTATATCTCTTTTTCTATATTTTGTTCGAGGCGGCAACAATTGTTTATAACCCTTCTGTGTTAGCAGGAAAGCTTTCTGGAGAGCGGTGATTTCGTCCCCAAAACGGCAAGGTATGTTGAGGATCAAGCGAAGAGCCTCAGATGTTTGTTTATGCGGTCACGGTTAGATGTCCGTGTTTTATGAGGCTAGAAGGTAAACGAGAATTTGTGGAAACTCTGGAGGTTGAAGAGCAATGAAACGCACAACGTTTGTACAGATGATTCTGTCGGCATGCCTGTTCTGTTTGTGCTTTGCTTCGCAGGTGGCGGCACAGACCGTGACCGGCTCGCTTGTTGGGACGGTCACTGATCCCAATTCCAGCGCCGTCCCCGGAGCGCGTGTTGTCATCACTGAAATCACGCGCGGCATAACGCGCGAAGCGACGACGAATGAAGAAGGTAATTACACCTTCAGCAGCTTAGATCCCGGAGTGTACCGCGTCGAAATTGAAGCGCCGGGGTTCGGCAAGTTCACGCGCGCAACAACCGAGGTGGCGATTAACACTACTGTGCGCGTTGACGCGCAACTTACGACCGGAGAAGTGGCTGAAAATGTTGATGTGACCGCGGACGCCGTGCTACTGAAGACCGACCGCGCCGATGTGAGCCAGCAGATAACGGTCGAGCAGGTTCAGGAGCTGCCGCTCTCAGCGGATCGTAATTATCAGGCGGCGCTTGAAATTATACCGGGCGTCTCACCTGCAGAACCGGTCGGCTCGGCATTCGGCAATCCCGGCGGGTCATTGATCAACAACGTCAACGGGCAGAATGAGCGTTCCAATAATTTTCAGCTCGACGGAACGATCAATAACCAGACGAACGTGATTTCGCAAACCGCGATTGTTCCGCCGCCCGAAGCGATCCAAATCGTTGACGTTTCAACCAACGCTTACGACGCCGAGCAGGGGCGCGCGACCGGCGCAGTCACCAACGTTCAGATCAGATCAGGCACAAACGATTTCCACGGCAACGTCTTCATCTTCAACACGAACAGCGCGCTTGCTGCGCGCGAAACTTTCGCTTCAGAAAAGCCACATACGAATCTAACGCAGTTCGGCTTCACCTTTGGCGGCCCCATCAATCGTAACAAGACATTTTTCTTCGGGGATTATCAAGGCGGGCGCGACCGTCAAGGTCAGAACACGACCTTGAGCGTGCCGTCGCTTGCGTTTCGCCGCGGAGATTTCTCATCGGCGCTCGGACGCCCACTCTACATTCAGTCGAACAACACGTTCGGCGTAACCGTTACCAGCCGGCCGGCGATCCTGACGGACACGAGCGGCAATCGTATTCAGGTGCGTGAAGGACAGGTTTATCGCTTAAGCGACCGCGCCCCGTATGCTGGTAATATCATTCCCGAAGCGTCCATCAATCCGGTTGCGCGCCGCATACTCGCTCTCTTACCTCCGCCGACCGGCGCGGGAGAGACTAGCAACTATGAGTCTAGCGGCACGAGAATTCAAGACCGCGATCAGTTTGACATCAAGATCAATCACAACTTCACGGAAAGAACAACGGGGTTTGCTCGTTACAGTTACTTTCAGGCGAACACGGAAGACCGTCCGGTGTTCGGCGCGCTGGGCGGGCCGACAGCCGCCGGCGGAGCGACCGCGGCTATCGGCCCTTCGCGCATTCAAGGCGCATCGCTGAACTTGACGCACGTATTCTCACCGAAGCTCGTCACAGAGTTTCGCATCGGACTCGTTCGGGTCTTGATTCAAGGCGATACACCGACCGAACCTGATCTCGCCACACAACTTGGCATTCCGAACGTCAACTTGGGTGATTTCTTCACGCCCGGCATCCCCCGTATTGGTATTAGCGGCTACACATTCCTCGGCGCAGCGACGACCCTTCCGTTTAAGATCGCCGAGACAAGTTATCAAGGCGTTAACAACTGGACGTTGACCAAAGGAAACCACACTATCCGGTTCGGCGCAGACATCCGTAACTTGATATTGAATAAATTTCAGGCGGGCGGAAGCAACCCGCGCGGGGAATTTACTTTCGAGACCGGCCCCGCCTCGCGCACCGGCGCGCCCTCAAGTTTCGTCAACGCTTTCGCTTCCTTCTTACTTGATCTCCCCACGCAGATTCGCCGCACAACCGTTAATCAACTCGGCGGCTATCGCATCCGTCAGTACTTCTTCTACGCGCAGGATCGCTGGCAGGTGAATCAGAAACTTACGGTCAATTACGGGTTGCGCTATGAGGTTCAGCCGTATTCCGTCACCGCCAATCCCGGCAATCAATCGCGCTACGATCCCGAAACGAATCAAGTTCTAATCGGCGGGGTTGGTTCTACCCCCGTGCGCCTCGGCGTGAGAACAGATTACACAAACTTCGCGCCTAGACTCGGCGTCGCTTACCGCCTCAACGACAAAACGGTGCTGCGCGCAGGCTACGGCATCAGTTACGTGCCGCTTGCCATCAACCAACTGGTCAACCAAAGCTATCCGGCACAAGTTGACTTGCAACTTCAGGGCACCACCACCCCGGTGGGCAGTTTGAGCACCGGCGTGCCAGTCGTGCCGTCGGTTGACACGTCGAGCGGTGTCGTCACGCCACCGATTGCCATTGTCGTCGCCGCCCTCAACCCGAATCCGCGGCGCGGTTATTCGCAATCTTTTAACGGCACGATTGAGCGCGACATTAAAGGGTTCATCGCGCAAGTGTCTTACGTCGGTTCGCTCGGTACGCGACTTCCCGGCAGCATTAATCTCAATGCGGTCGCGCCGCGCGCTGACCGCCGGGTAACAATCTTTGACCGCCCGTTCGCCGTCCGCTTCGGGCGTACCGCCGATGTGCTCTATCACGATTACATGCTTAGCGCCTCGTATCATTCATTGCAGACGAGGTTAGAGCGCAGATTCGGTGGCAATAGCAAGATCACCGCATCCTACACGTTCGCAAAGTCGCTCGACTATACCGACGCTTTTACCGTCTCCACCCCGCTCAACATTGACGCCAGCCGCGGCCCTTCGGATTTCGACCGCCGACACAATTTTGTGTTCAGCCACGTCATCCGTTTACCGTTCGGGCGCGGCGAGCGTTTCTTTGACGAGAACGGGTTAACTCTAGGCGGACTTTTCGGCGGATTCACCATAAGCGGCATTCTCTCGATCCGTTCGGGAGCGCCAATTGACATCACCGGCGTCAACTCAGCAGATAACAGGCCAATCGGATTTACGAATCGCCCGACCGTCAACGGCCCCGTGCAAATTTTGGGCACGAATGCGCCAACTTATTTCGACACCAGCGCGTTCAGCGACCCTGCACAAGGCACTATCGGCAACGTCGGGCGTAACTCCGTGCGCGGCCCCGGCTATTTCAATTACAACTTGGCCTTATCGCGCATTTTTGACATCAGGGAGAATGTCCATCTGCAACTGCGCATTGACGCCTTCAACTTAACGAACACGCCGCGCTACGCCGATCCGAGCGGCAGCTTTACGAGCGGCAATTTCGGGCGCATCACCGACACGGTTAACGACACCGAACGCCGCATCCGTCTCGGTCTTAAGCTGAGCTTCTGAAATCAGGTTTGTAAAGTCACCTGCTGGTTTCAGAGATAATTTATGCGCAAATGTGGAACTCGCGCGGCAGGGCATTGACACCGTTGCCCAATCGCAACTGCTCGGCTTCCCGTCACAGTTTCCGAGCGTCTTGATGCTTGATTGGAACACCGGACACCCGAACGCGCGTTACCGCGTCAACTTCTACGCGCGCACTTCGCGCCCGGCGATAAACTCATGCAGTCCACGCTCAGCAGAAACACTTACGTTTATGCGCAAGCGTTCACGACGCGCGAAGGCAAACGCAAAGTACGGCTCGTCAACAGGCGCAACTGGACGATTGAAGTGGCGCTTACCGGCATCAACGGCGGGCAAATCAATTACGTTGACCAGACGAGCGGCACTCAGCCGCCCGCCACGAACAAGATAACCGAAGACAAACCCGCGCGCGGCAGCTTCGCGGTCGCTGTTCTGACGCTGCCGTGAGCAAGATGTCCAAGCCCTGAACAACTTATGCGAAGAATCTTTCAAACTTGTGCTTTGCTGCTGGTGTGCTGCTTGGCAAGCGGGGGCGTTGACAGGCCTGTCGTGAATGCGCCGATCACAGTTGAAGTCGGCAATAACCAGCCGTTTCGCGTGCGTATGCCTTTGCGCGTGCGCGATATGAAATTAGGTGCGGGAGCGTGGACGACCGATGCGGGTCAGCCCGTGCAGCAAGACGGTAGCGACGCGGTGCTAATCGCCGACGTAAACGCTTCGTCGAGCGCGCGCATGAGGCTTGAGCAGAAGCAGAGTAAGACTCCCGCCGCGCGCCTTACTCTGCGTCCTGAAGCAAACGGCGTCGGGTTGCTTTACGACGGCAACGACGCGGGGCGCTTGTCTTGGGACGCAGTTGTGCGCGAGGCGGAAACACCTATGCGAAGGGACGAGCGACGCGATAAGTCGCAAGTTGATTTCGCTAAAGACTTCTCCGCGCTTCCGCTCGCGTTCAATCGCATCACATCGGGCGCGGTCTTTGATGTGTGGCGCGCTGAAACTGAAAAAAGCGGGCTAAAGTTAAAAGTTGATCTCAATGCTTATCACGCAGGATTTCTGGACATCAACGCGCAGGCTGAGAACCTCTCCGCGCCGCTGGCGAACGTCTATGCGGCAATCATCTGTCACTGGAAGCCTTCGCAAACAAAGTCGCGCACGGTTAATTACAATAATCACATCGCCGCGTTCGGTGACAACAATCTGACTCCCTTTCGCGGCGGGGACGATAGCGGCTCAGGCGAATTCCGACACATGTACATCCAGCGCGGAGTTGACTGGGTCAACACGAATCTGAGCAACAACACGAGCGTGCTCTGGCTCAACGATTTTTCTCCTTCGTTCACCGTTCATCAAGACGCGACTGACCGGAGACCCGCGCGATGGACGGGCGCAAACAGCCCGCAACTCACGCGCGAAGCGCAAACCGCGCAAGGCAGTCTCTATTCAGTCACCGAACTCGCACACGCCAACACGCGCTACTATCAAGAGCGCTTTGTCCCGAACGTGCTGCCGCCCGCCGGTGAGCCGCTCGCTTTCTCGTCGCGTCTCGTCTTCAACAAATCGCCTTTGACCGACGAGCGTGCCGATCAAGAGTTCATCGCCTACACGGGCTACGCCGAGCAGCGCGCGGATACAAACGGCAACGCGCAACTCACCATCGGCGTGCCCGGCGTGCGTTTCGGCACGAACTATTTTCCCTACTCGACGCTCGGCGAAAACTTCACGCTCTTAAAGCTGCCCGGTATGGACAGAGCCGCTTACTGGCCGCTCGCCGCCGACACCGTTACGCAGTGGCGACTTTTTACCGACGACATCCGGCGTGATCTCCGCATCGCCAAAGCGATGGGGGTTGATCTCATTCGCCTACACCACCTTGAACTGATCTCGCCGCTCGACGAGAAAGTGAAAACCGAGTATCTCGATTTTCTCTTCAATGAGATGCGGCGTTTGCAGTTGCGCGCGTTGCTCGACGCGCAGATGAAGCCGGAAGAGATCGCTTCCCTCGTTCGTCGCTACCGCGACGCGATTCATGGTGTTGAGCTCGAAAACGAAATCTTGATCTTCGGCATCAACGACGGGCGCGAGAAGTATTGGAACGCGGTTTACGACGCCGTGAAAAAAGTTGATCCGCAAATGCCGGTGCACCTGACGGGACACACGAACGCCGGAGCTTTCACGCGCCTTGAGCGTCTCGGCGGCAAGTTTGACCGCATCGGTCAACACGCCTACATGGACTCGCTGCAAGCGATTCCGAGCGCGCGCGGCTACGCGCTGGCGATAGCGAACTACGCCCGAAAAGTCGGCAAGCCTTCCGTCATCACCGAATGGAATTGGCGCGGGCTTACGCGCTTGACGCCCGAAGCGCGTGCGCGCGTCTATGCGCCGATCTTTGAAAACGTGTTGAAGACACGAAGCGTGCCGGAGATTTATCAATTTCAATTCAACGAATCGCTCGCCATGGACACGCTGACGCTCAAAGGCATACGTCACTACGAACCGATCTGGTTTAGTCGCCGCCCGAAGCCGGAAGCTTTGGAGTTGATGCGCTTGATTAAGGAATACTCGCTGCCTGCAAATTCCGTGCGCACGGTTGATGCTCCCTACACCGTTGTGGAACTCGATGCAGAAGGGCGCGGCACAATCAACTTTCGCATCACCAACACGGGCGCCCGCCCGCTCAACCTGCGCGCCGCGATTGACGCGCCGTCTAACATGGTGGCGCGCTTTGTGAAGAAACAAGAAACGATCCGCCTTGCGCCACGCGCTTCCATTGCTGTGCCGGTTGAAGTTGCGGCGCAAGCTACGACGCCCGCGCCAACCGCGCAGCAGACGACTCAACAAAACCAGAGCGCAACTGCCGCGAAACCTCTACCCGGTTTCTATCAAATCTTCCTGCGGCTTGAAGGCGACGATAAGCTTTTGCGCTATGGTTGGGCGGAAGCGAGGCTCGCGGGCGCGCCGCAGATCGACCGCACGCCAAACGCCGTCCCGAACTCAAATGTGCGCTACGACACAAACGCACTCGCGTTCGACTTCAACCGCCCGCTCGCTGTCGTGTATGGTGACGGCGCGCCGATCCAAGACGTTGAAACCGCATCTGCGCTCGTCAATACATTGGAGAGCGCGACCGGACGAACCGTCGCTATGTATAACCTGCCCGACGTTCCGCCGGATGTTTTACGAAGCGGCGCGCTCATCCTCGTCGGCACGACGAAGACGAATCAACTCATCGCGCAGTCCGCGTCTGAATTATCAAACGACGTGAAGAACGCCGCGCGCTTCATCACCATCATTCCGGCGAACGCAACGCTCGGCGAGAGGCTCGTCATCGGCGGGGCGACGCCGGAAGATGCCGAGCGTGTGGCGATGGATTTAATCATCCGCTTCTGGAAGTACGCGAAGGATTCCGCCGCGCGGCGCATCGGTTTGGTCGCCAAAGAGATTCCGCAGGGCGGCGATCCGGCGTTGTTGCCCTAATTCATAAGGTAAGCAGATGAAGATCACCGACATCAAAGCCACAACCGTCACCGTCCCGCTCGAAGCTCCATTGCGCCACGCGAACGGCTGCCACTGGGGGCGCTTCGTGCGCACGATTGTTGAAGTCGAAACCGACGAGGGGCTAACGGGCTTAGGCGAGATGGGCGGCGGCGGCGAGTCGGCCGAGGCCGTGTTCCGCGCGATGAAAACTTACCTCATCGGGCGCGACCCATTGCGCATCGAGGAGATGCGTTTCCTTATCGCCAACCCGACCGCTTCACTCTATAACAACCGCACGCAAATCTTAGCCGCCTTAGAGTTCGCGTGCCTCGACATACTCGGTCAAAAGTGGGGCGCGCCTGTTTCGGAAATCTTGGGCGGCAGATTGCAGGATAAAGTTCCATTCGCTTCTTACCTTTTTTTTCGTTATCCACATCCGAAAGACGGCACAAACGAAGTCCGCACCGTCGAACAACTCGTCGCTCATGCGCGCGAATTGAAAGAGCAGTACGGCTTCACTTCGCACAAACTGAAGGGCGGCGTCTTTCGACCGGAGTACGAACTGCAATGTTATCGCGCGCTCGCTGAAGCTTTAGACGGAGATCGTTTTCGCTTCGACCCGAACGCCGTCTGGTCAACCGAGCAGGCGATCTGGTTTGGACAACAGATTGAAGATATAAGAAATGATTATTTGGAAGACCCCGTGTTCGGGCTGCACGCGATGCGCCGCACGCGCGAGAAGGTGCGTATGCCTTTGGCGACGAACACGGTCGTTGTTGGCTTCGAGCAACTCGCAGCGAATGTTTTGAACACGGCCGTGGATGTGATCCTGCTTGATACTACTTTTTGGGGCGGCATCCGCCCGTGCATCAAAGCGGCGGGCGTATGCGAGACGTTCGGCCTCGGAGTCGCCGTGCATTCGTCGGGCGAGTTAGGGATTCAATTGGCGACGATGCTGCATCTCGGCGCTGTGATCCCCAATCTATCTTTCGCGGCGGACGCGCATTATCATCACCTCACGGACGACATCATCGTAGGCGGCAAGTTCAAGTATGAGAACGGTGCAATCAATGTTCCGACCGCGCCGGGCTTAGGCGTCAGGCTCGACCGCGATAAACTCGCCGAGTACAGCGAGCTTTACAAACGTCTTGGCTCTTACCCTTATGATCAAGACCCGTTGCGGCCGGGCTGGACGCCGCTTGTGCCGAACAATCGCTGGGCTGACCCGGAAGACGGCAGGCGACCCGAAATCGCTTCATAGAATTTGCACTGTGATCCTCGCTCGGAGAAGTTTTCGACATAACTTGGGACGAGAATAATGAATCAACATACACAAAGCGCGAATCATCTTCACGGCGCTTTGCGCGAACCGAGCGCGTTGCGCGCGTGCGTTACTGAAACTGTTTTCCGCACGCGCGTCTTCGATATGCACACGCACCTGTTCGCGCCGCAGTTCGGCGCATTGAACCTGTGGGGCATTGATGAACTTTTAACTTATCACTATCTGATCGCCGAACTGATGCGCGCTGAAAACATTGCGCCGCGAAAGTTCTTCGCTCTCTCGAAAGGGGAACAAGCCGATCTCGTTTGGCACACGCTGTTCATCGAGCGCGCGCCTCTGTCTGAAGCGACGCGCGGCATCATCCGCGCGCTCACGGCGCTTGATTTGAATCCGCGCGCGAAAGATTTGCGTGAAGCGCGCGCGTTCTTCGCTAATCAGAAAGCGGAAGATTTTCTCAATCGGGTGTTTGAGATCGCGTGCGTGAGCGGCGTGGTGATGACAAACGATCCGCTCGATGCGGCAGAGGCGGGCGTGTGGAATGACGGAGGCGAATTCGACTCACGCTTTCACGCTGCGCTTCGCATGGATCGTCTCTTGAACGGTTGGCGGGAGGCTGTGCCGCATATAAAGGCGCAGGGCTTTTCTGTCCAAGAGGATTTGAGCGCGGGCGCGCTTGCCGAGACACGCCGCTTCCTAGACGCTTGGATCGAGCGCATGAAGCCGCTCTACCTCGCCGTCTCGCTGCCGGATACATTTGCGTTTCCAGAAGATTCCGCGCGCAGCAAGTTGATTAGTGAAGTTGTATTGCCCGCGTGCCGCGAGCATGACAAGCCTTTGGCAATGATGATCGGCGTGCGACGCAGGGTGAATCCCGAATTGCAACTTGCGGGTGACGCTTTGGGGCGCGCTGACATCACGGCGGTGACAAATCTTTGCGCGGCATATCCCGACAACCGTTTTCTCGTCACGATGCTCGCGCGCGAAAACCAGCACGAGTTGTGCGTGGCGGCGCGCAAGTTCGGCAACCTGATGCCGTTCGGTTGCTGGTGGTTTCTCAATAACCCTTCGATCATCTCGGAGGTTACGCGCGAACGTTTTGAACTGCTCGGCGCAAGCTTCATCCCACAACACTCGGACGCGCGCGTGCTCGATCAACTCATCTACAAGTGGGAGCACTCGCGTCGCGTGATCGCCGATGCGCTCTACGAATCGTTCAAGTGCTTGATGGATAACGGCTGGTTCGCCACGCCGAAAGAGATCGAGCAGGAAGTGACGCGCCTCTTCTCCGGCAACTTCCGCCAATGGGTCGGACTTGAAACGAAAGCTAGAGGCGGAGGCAGCTTAAGCCCGGACTCCGACGGGCGAAGCGCGAGAGAATTTGAATTTGAGATTACGGATTTGAAACAGCAGCAGAGAACAAAAATTCAAGATTGAAAAATTCGCCGCGCTATGTTCGCTGCGTGATCGGCTTGAGACATTTTAGCTCGCATGGTTGAAAACGTCACTGATCTAACTGATCGCATTGCGGTCGTCGTCGGCGGAACGTCCGGCATCGGGCGCACGCTCGCCGCCGGTCTCGCGCGTTCAGGCGCGAATGTCGTGCCGACAGGTCGCCGCACGGAACTCGTCGAGGAGGTGTGCGCGGAGATCAAAAGCGCGGGGCGCGAAACGCTGGCGCAGACAGTTAATGTTGGAGATCGCGCTTCAATTGACGAATTGCGTGAACGTGTGCTGAAGAAGTTCGGTGCGGTTCACATTCTCGTCAACGCCGCCGGGATTACCGCGCGGAGCGCAACGGCAAAGGTCGCGGAAGATGAATGGCAGAAGATCATTGACACGAACCTGACGGGGATGCTGCGCGCGTGTCAATCGTTCTATCCGACGTTGAAAGAGGCGCAGGGGCGCGGTCGCATCATCAACGTCGCCAGCCTCGCGTCGTTCGTCGCTTTTCATCAGGTCGCGGCTTACGGCGTGTCGAAAGCGGGCGTGATGGCGCTCACGCAATCGCTCGGTTCGGAATGGGCGCGCGATGGTATCAACACGAACGCGATTGTGCCGGGCGTCTTTCGCACAGACTTAAACGCCGCGCTGCTCGACGGCACGGAGCGCGGGCGCGAACTTTTAACGCGCACGCCGATGCGCCGCTTCGGGCGAACGGAAGAATTAATCGGCGCGGCAGTCTTTCTCGCTTCAGACGCGGCGAGCTTTATCACCGGGCAAGCAATCGTCGTTGACGGCGGTTTTCTCGCATCCGGCGTCAACTCGTAAATGCCAAAGCAAGATTCCAGAACGTAGAAGGAGAAGCGCCGAATGACAGCCAGCAAAACGCCAAGTTCGCCGCACGCGAATGAAGCGAATCTTTCGACGCCCGCCGAGATGCCGCTTGAAACCGGAGCGAGCGCGACGGGAGCGGCGATTGAGACGGCGGAGAGTGCGGCGACGGGCGGGCACGTCGGGCGTTTTCGCTGGACGATCTGCGCGCTTCTGTTTTTGGCGACGACGATCAACTACATTGACCGTCAAGTGCTGGGCTTGCTCAAGCCGACGCTGCAAGCGGAACTCGGTTGGAGCGAGATTGATTACAGCAACATCGCGTTTGCGTTCACGACCGCTTACGCAATAGGGCTGCTGCTCGTCGGCAGATTGATGGATAGGCTCGGCACGCGGCGTGGTTTTTCGCTTGCGATCATATTGTGGAGCATTGCGGCGATGGCGCACGCGGGCGTGTCGAGCGTCGCGGGATTCTTCGCCGCACGTTTCGCTTTGGGCTTGGGCGAAGCGGGGAATTTTCCGGCGGCGGTGAAGACAGTTGCAGAGTGGTTTCCGAAAAAAGAGCGTGCGTTTGCCATCGGCATTTTCAATTCCGGCTCGAACGTCGGCGCGATCCTGACGCCGCTCGTCGTGCCCGCGATAACGCTCGCTTACGGTTGGCGCGCAAGCTTTCTCATCACCGGCGCGCTCGGATTTTTGTGGCTCGTCGCGTGGCTCGCGTTTTACCGTCGCCCGGAGGAACACCCGCGCCTGTCACGCGCCGAACTCGCTCACATCCGAAGCGATCCGGCGGAGCCAACGACGAAAGTAGCGTGGGCGCGGCTCATTACCTATCGCCAAACATGGGCGTTTGCGCTCGGCAAATTCATCACCGATCCCGTCTGGTGGTTTTATCTTTTCTGGCTGCCAGATTTCCTCAACAAGAACTATAAACTCGATCTTAAGAATATCGGCTTGCCATTGATCGTGATCTTTCTCGCCGCCGATGTCGGCAGCATCTTTGGCGGTTGGCTTTCGTCCGCGCTCATCAAGCGCGGCTACTCGATCAACGCCGGACGCAAGCTGACGATGCTCATCTGCGCTTTGTGCGTCGTCCCGATCATCTTCGCATCGCAGGCTGCAAACCTTTGGACGGCGGTGGCGCTCATCGGTCTGGCGACCGCCGCGCATCAAGGTTGGAGCGCGAATCTGTTTACGCTCGTCTCCGACATGTTCCCGCGTCGCGCCGTCGGATCGGTTGTCGGTATGGGCGGCATGGCGGGCGCCATCGGCGGAATGCTGATCGCGAAAGTCGCCGGATACCTGCTTGAGTTTACCGGAAGTTACGTGCCGCTCTTTATCATCGCGGGGTCGGCTTATCTGGTTGCGCTGCTCGTCATCCACGCGCTTGTGCCGCGCATGGAAGCGGCGAACGTGGAAAGCGCGGCGTGAAGTTGCCGACGCGAGATGATGTTAAGCTGCGCACACGAAAGAATTGACGGGGAAGATTTCATTAATGTCAGCTATCACTAGACTGCTGTTCGCGCTGCTCATCGTTCCTTTCATCATTTCCTCGCGCGCCGACGCGCAACGGACATTGAAAGGCGGTCGTATCCGGCTCGACGCGGCGCAGATGCGCGCGGGCACTGAAGTTGAGCTTACGGGCGAGTGGCTTTACAAGCCGGGCTACTTAATGCAGGCGAACGCCGCTCCTCCGCGCTTGGATAACAGGACGGGTTACGTGCCTGTCCCCGTGCCGCAACTGTTGAGCCGCACGATGTGGTGGCTCGACGATTCGGAAGATTTCAAGAAATTTGAGAATGAACGTTTGCGGCGTCTCGGCTTTGACACCGAACGCGTCGAAGATGGTTGGTATCGCTTAGAGTTTGAAGCGCCGCAATTGCCCGCCGGACGGCGCTTGTTCGTCGCCTTTGAAGGCGTGGCGATGCGAAGCAAGACTTTCTGCAACGGCGCGCTTCTGGGCGAGCACACCGGAATGTTTAGCCGCTTCGATTACGATCTGACCGCGCGTCTAAAGCCGGGAAGAAACGTTTTGGACGTTTACGTTTCGATGGAGCGCGTTCCCGTCTCGACGCTCTCGCTCGGTCAAGCTATCTCGGTCAACCTCACCGCTTCAAAAATCTTAACGCTCAATAAAGGCATGTTCGGGCCGCTCGCGCCCGATCAGAACAACCGCAACTACGACCTGCACGGCATCTGGCAGCCCGTCAGATTCGTCGTGCGCGGCGAAGCGAAGATCGAAGACGTGTGGTTTAAGCCGACGCTCGACGGCGCGGACGTGCAAGTTGAAGCAAGCGGCTTGCGCGGCGCGCAGGGCGCAAGACTTAAAGCGCGTTGGATTGATAAAGAGACAGGAAAGTTGTTTGCGGAGATCGCTCCGATGCGCGTTGATCTTGCGGAAGGCGTAATGAAGCAAGCGACGCTCACGTTGCGCAATGTGCGTCCGAAACTTTGGACTCCGGCGGAGCCGTACCTTTATCGTCTCGAAGTAAGTTTGGAAACGTTGAGTGGCGAAGTGTTGGACGTGTGGACGCACAGCGTCGGCTTTCGCACGTTCGAGCGGCGAGGTAATAAGTTTTATCTCAACGGCAAACCTTATTGGCTGCGCGGCGCGAATCAATTGCCTTACGGCAAGAACTCTTGGGACGCGGAACTGCCGCGCAAGTTAATCAAACTCATGCACGACGCGAACATTCGCCTGACACGCACGCACGCCACGCCTTGGAATGAAGCGTGGCTCGACGCGGCGGACGAAATAGGGCTTGGCATCAGCGTCGAAGGATTACGACCTTGGGCTTTGGCGGGAAAGATCGGCACGCCGCCGCCGGAAATCTTCCGTCACTGGCTGGAAGAGAACGAGGATGTCGTAAAGCGCGGGCGCAATCATCCGAGCGTGCTGCTGTGGACGGTCGGCAACGAGATGTTGCTGCGAGATCATGGGAATCTTGAGAAGTGGAAGCTGCTCTCCGAAGTCGTCAAGCAGACGCGCCGCTTAGACCCGCGTCTTCCAGTCATCGCAGATTCATCTTACGTGCGCGATGAAAAGTTTTACCGGGAAGTTTTGCAACCTAACAATATTGATGACGGCGACGTTGACGACCTACATCGTTATCGCGGCTGGTACAGCGATTCGCCGTTCGTTATTGATTCAAAAATTGATGTGCGAGAAGCGATAAGCGAGCGACCGTTCATCGGGCAGGAGATGTCAACAGGTTACCCAGACTTGGACACAGGCTTGCCGACGCTGCGCTACACGCGCGATCTGTTGACGCCGCAGGCATGGGTCGGACAGGACGCTTATCCGGGAAGCGATCCGGCGGTGTTCCTCGAACACAATCGCGCGGTGACGAAGCGTTGGGCGGAGCAGTTGCGCTTCCAGCGTGGCGATGTGACGGCGGGCTTTATGATGTTCTCCGCCGAGTGTTGGTTTCGTCACAGTTACGACGCGCGAAGCGTCGCATCGTATCCGGTTTACGCGAGCGTGCGCGAAGCGTGGTCGCCCATCGGCGTCGCGCTCGAAACCGGGCGGCGCAGGTTCTACGCGGGCGAAGAGATCAATACGGGCGTCTTCGTCACAAACGACGATGAACAGTTCCGCGATCTGAGCGCGTTGCAATTGCAAGTCTCGTTCGTTGACGCGGCGACGCGCCGCGAGGTCGGCAGAGAAGTTGTTGGTAAGATTGATCGCTTACCTTATTACCAGACGGCGCGTGTGCCTGTGAAGTTTACCGTGCCGCGCACAAATAAGGAGCGCGCGAATTTGCAACTCGTCATGCGCGTGCTTAGTGGCGGGAAAGAAGTTAGCCGTTCAACTGACAGGATCGAAGTCTTTCAATCGCCAAACCGTTCGACGAGCGCGTTGGATACAGCGCTCGTCGCGCAAGATTTAACACCGGCTCTCGTGCGGTTCGTGCGCGAAAGCGGGATGTTCTCTAGTGTGATGAATTCAATGAACGACGCCGCGCGCGCGTCCGTCGTCTTGCTGAACGGCCAGAGCGGCGTTGAAGCGTTGCGCGAAAACGGCAAGGCGCGCCAACTTATCTCACAAGGGGCAACGGCGATTCTTTTTGCGCCGGATGAGGAACTCGTCAAACTGTTCCCGCAAGACATACTGAGCGTGAGAGGCGTGACGGGCGAATACGCTGATCTTGCGCCCGCGCGCGGCACGATGATCGCAGCGGGCTTGCAAGCGATGGACGTGAAATGGTGGGGGCGCGAAAAGGATTGGCGCGTCTTCGTTGCGAGCCGCGCCCATCGTTTGAATCCGAAGGGACGCGCGCGTGAGCTTATCCGCTTTATTCCTTCACACGGCTACATTTCGGCTGAACGTGTGCCGGAGCAATACATGACCGTGTTGTTTGAAATCAGGATCGGCGAGGGAAGATTGTGGGCGTGTGATTTAGACCTCGAACAGTCGGTGCTGATTGACCCGACGGCGCGACGTTTGGCGACGAATCTTTTGCTTGCCGCCGCCAATCCGAATTCGACGAAGAATCTTCCCGTTGTGCCGACGCATGAGCAACAATTAGCCGGGAGAAAGTCGCTGCTAGTATCTGAGTAAGAGAAAGTAAATAAGGGAAGAGTATGCGCCGGAGAGACTTGTTAAAGCTCGCGTTGACGGGGCTGGCAGGAAGTAATCTGCCGTTATCGCTGCCAGCGCAAGAGAAAGAGTCGAGCGCGATCTTTGATAAATATTTCCTTGACATACTCGAAGGCTACTTGCGCAACGCGCGTCGCACTTCCACTAGCTTCGCCGTCTGTGATTTTCCCGACGGCACGATTCTCAAAAGCTGCATCGCGCGCTCCGGCAAAACTTATGTCTCCGTCGCGCGGATGCTCCCGGCGATGGCGGCGTGGATCAGGAGCGGACGGCGACTCACGCGCTTCAACATCGCAGGCGAAATGCTTGACCTGCGCGAAGTCCTGCGCGCGACGTTTCGCAATGCTTTCGATCCGGCGCACGCAGATTACTGGGAGGAGCCGCCGAAGGATCGCCCGACGCAACGTTCTGTTGAAGCATCGCTCGTCGCATGGTCTCTGTGGTTGCTCGGCGACGAGTTTCTTGCGACGCTCACATCGCAGGAGCGCGCTCAAATTCAGAAGTGGTTGGCGAGTTGTACGGTCGTGCCGGAGCGCGAAAACAATCACGCATGGTTTTCGGCCATCAATCAGGCGGCGCGCCTTGCGTTGTCAAAGCGTTGGCGCGAATTCGAGGGCGATGAGAAGTGGATGCTCGCGGACGTGGCAGCGATGGACAGGCTCGCGGCTCCGGGCGATGATGGTTGGTACAGCGATTCGCCTACGGAAGCGGCATACGATTACTACAACTTTTGGACGTTTGCGAGCCATTTCCTGTATTGGAATCGCATCATCGGCGCGCGTTATGAGAATCTAGCGTCGCCCTTTAAGCGTCGCCTCAAACTCTTTCTAAGAACCGCGCCTCACTTCTTCGGCGCGAACGGCGCGCACGCGCTTTTCGGGCGCTCGCTCATTTATCGTTGGTCGGTGCTGATGCCGCTCGTTGAAGCCTACGCGCAGAATCTTTGGACGCATTCGCCCGGTCTTCTGCGCGCGATTGTGCGGCGCAATCTTGAGTTTCACTGGAAGGCGGGCGCGTTTGACAGTGCGCGCGGAAAACTGCTTGAGACTTTCTCGCCCGAAGGCGGCCGCGACATACGCGAAATCTACATTGACAACGGGCATCCGTACTGGTGTATGCAGGCCTTCTCGCTCTTTCTGATTCCCAAGCGGGACAAATTCTGGACGGCGCGCGAGGAGCCTCTGCCAATCGAGCGCGGCGATTTTCGCATACCGTTCGCGGGTGCGCAGATGCTTTTGGTTGGCACGAAATCTTCGGGGCAGGTGCGCTGGCTGCAATCGCGCAACGAACCGCGCCGCCGTTTGCGTTACCGCGATCAATATGCGAAATTTTCTTACTCGTCGCACCTGCCCTTTAACATCTTGAACGAAACTGATCGCTGCGCGTGGGATCAAGCGCTCGTCTTTCGCAACACGAAGACGCGCGCCGCGGCCGGGCGCACGGGCGTGCGGCGCGGAGGGTTGACGCCGGACGGATTAGAGATCGTCTGGTGGGCGCAGCTTGATGGTTTCACATTTGAAGTGACGAGCCGGATTCAAGTTGCAGGTGAGTTTGAACGGCGCACGCACATGATCAACGCTCCAACGGCGGCAATCGGAAAGGGAATTGAGATCATCGAAGGCTCCGCCGCGCTGGGACTCGCGCGCGACGAACAGCATGAGCAGGAGAGCGGAGATGGCTGGCTGCTGATCCGTTCGCGTCGTCGCGGACACATTGTTGTTACGTGGAGCATAGAGGGCTTCGAGAAGTTGGAAGCGGTCACATCTTTCGACGAGAGCGAGCCGCGTAGCCTTAACATTATCTACCCACGCATGGCGATCAACGCTCTGCGCCGGAAGTTAGATGGCGAACGCATTGTCGTCTCCAGCCTGCACTACGCCAGCCCGCGCCCGCTTCATCCGAAAGAGATTTTCAAGCGCGCTTCAGTGATGATTGCGGGTCACAGCGCGCGGAGTTTGCGCATACAAGGAAAGAGTTGTGGGGCGAGCTAAAAACTGCGCCGTAAGATGAACTGTAAAATCATAATTTGAGGCGGTGAAAGAGAAGACCAGAGCGCAAACGAAAGATTCATTGAAGAATGAAGAATGAAGAACGCAGACCTGAGAATTAAATCGAAAGATGATTGCCGATGGGATTTGGTCAGCCTCGGCGAAGTGATGCTGCGGCTCGATCCGGGCGAGGATCGCATTCACACGACGCGCGGCTTCCGCGTGTGGGAAGGCGGCGGCGAGTACAATGTGGCGCGCGGACTCCGGCGCTGTTTCAATCAACGCACGGCGATTGTGACGGCGCTGGCGGATAATCCGGTCGGACATCTCGTTGAAGACTTGATGTTGCAGGGCGGTGTTGATCTGAGCCACCTGCGCTGGGTGAAGTATGACGGCATCGGACGTGAGGTGCGAAACGGTTTGAACTTTACGGAGCGCGGTTTCGGCGTGCGTGCCGCCTTAGGTTGCTCAGATCGCGGGCACACCGCCGTCTCGCAGTTGCGCGCAGGCGATATTGATTGGCGCGCGGTCTTCGAGACGGAGGGCGCGCGTTGGTTTCACACCGGCGGTATCTTCGCCGCGCTCTCTGTGACGACGCCAGAGGTGGCGCGTGAGGCGATGCAGGCGGCGCGCGCGGCGGGCGCAATCGTGTCGTATGATTTGAACTACCGCGAATCTTTGTGGAAGGGGATCGGCGGTCATGAACGTGCGCAAGAAGTTAATCGTGAACTTGCGCCGTTCGTTGATGTGATGATCGGCAACGAGGAAGATTTCACGGCGGCGCTGGGGATGGACGTCGAAGGCTTGGACGAACACCACTCGAAGCTGGATGTCGGAAATTTCCGTCGCATGATCGAGCGCGCCGTCGAGGAGTATCCGAACTTCAAAGTCGTAGCGACGACGCTGCGCCACGCTAAGACGGCGAGCGTCAACGACTGGGGCGCGATCTGCTACGCGGACGGCGAGCTATACGAAGCCAAGCTGCGCGAGGACTTGGAAATCTACGACCGCGTGGGCGGCGGCGACTCGTTTGCTTCCGGGTTGATCTACGGCTTGGTGGAAGGTAAGGGCGTGCAGTGGGCAGTCGAGTGCGGGGCGGCGCACGGCGCGTTGGCGATGACGACGCCGGGCGACACGACGATGGCGACATTAGCGGAAGTTGAAAAAGAGATGCGCGGCGGCACGGCGCGCGTGGCGCGATAAAGGAGAGGCGATGAAGAGAGCGGAAGTTCTGCGCATGATTAATGAAGTCGGCATCGTCCCCGTCCTGCGCGCCGCATCGAGCGACGAGGCGATGAATGCGGCTGAGGCGATCCGCGCCGGCGGAGTGCCGGTGCTAGAGATCACGATGACGGTTCCGGGCGCGATCAAGGTCATCGAAGAGGCGACTCGTAGATTCGGTGAAGAAGTGTTGATCGGCGCCGGAACCGTTCTAGATGCAGAGACGGCGCGCGCCTGCATCCTCGCCGGAGCGCAGTTTATCGTTAGTCCCACGCTCAATATGGGGACGATTGAGTTGTGCAGGCGTTACAGCATCGCAGTGATGCCGGGAGCATTGACGCCGACGGAAGTTATCACTGCATGGCAAGCGGGTGCGGACATGGTGAAGGTGTTTCCGTGCAACTCGATGGGAGGCGCGAGTTATTTGAAGGCGTTGAAAGCGCCGTTCCCGCAAGTGGAACTGATACCGACGGGCGGGGTGTCGCTGAAAACTGCGGCTGACTTCATCCGTGCGGGTGCCAGCGCACTCGGCGTCGGAAGCGATCTGGTGGACACGGAAGCGCTCCGCGCCGGAGAACCTGAAAAGGTGACGCGGGCGGCGCGCGCGTATCTGGAAGCGGTGCGCGAGGCACGCGCGTCAAGTTCCGAGTAGTGGCAAAGGGGCAGGTGATGTCGGAAAGATCGAGAATCTTCCTTACTACGCGACGCTTCGTCAGCCACTACGCATTCGCGTGCCAGTGACAACAAGAGCGCGCCGCTCCATGCGTCTTGTGCTGCTGCTCACTGACAGCGAAGGAGAGGTCGCCGTCGCATCAAGAGAGTCCGGCTGGGAAACGCAAAACCGATTGCGAAGTAGTTAGGTGCGGGATAGAGAAACCATAAAGCGTCTCACCTTAATCGGTCAGGCGTTGGTAAGGAAACTGGCGGCAAGAAGAAAGCAGCAAGAGAAGGCTTGAAATATTGCGGCGGAGAAGGGAAGCGAAGACAGATGCTACGTTCAATTTTCATTGTTTTCGTTTTTATTCTTAGTTGGCAAACAGTCAGCGCACAGGAATTTATTCCGCTCTGGGATAAAGACAAAATGCCCAATTCCAGGGGCATCAAGCTCGAAGATAAAATCGAAAACGAACGGTTTTCTCAGGTCGGAACTCCGGGAATGTATGCCTTTTTCCCTTCTTTGCAGAACAAAGGCGCGGCGGTCATTATCTGTCCGGGCGGCGGATACGCGCGACTCGCTTATATCATCAGCGGAACGCAGTTAGCTAAATGGTTTAACTCGATGGGCGTGAGCGCATTTGTGCTGAAGTACCGCTTGCCAAATTCGCCTGACCTTAAAGAAAGACAAATCGCGCCTTTGCAGGATGCACAACGGGCGCTGCGGATCGTTCGTTCGAATGCCGAAAAATGGAGCGTCAAGCCGGATAAAATTGGAGTCATGGGCACCTCGGCGGGTGGTCATCTTGCTGCTACGCTCGGAACCGGCACGGAAGATGTTTCGGCAATCGGCGACGCTTTGGATAAAATCGCTTTTAATCCGAATTTCATAATTCTCGTTTCACCAGTCATCAGCATGGGAATCTACGCCCATGCCGGAAGCCGCAAAAACCTCTTAGGCGAAAATCCTGCAAAAGATTTGATTGAAAAATATTCCGCAGAATTGCAAGTGAAATCTACTACGCCGCCGACATTTATCGTTCACGCTTTTGATGACAAAGCGGTAAGTGTTCGCAACAGCCTAATGTTTTACGAGGCGCTGTTGGGCAAAAATGTTTCAGCGAGTATTCATATTTTCCCGCACGGTGGACACGCCATTGCTCTGCGCAACAATCCCGGCTCGACTGAGCAATGGACGAATCTTTGCGAAATGTGGCTCGTGGAAATGGGCTTTATTACGGCGGTTAAAAAGTAACCGATATTTAAGACTGTGAAAACTCTCAGGAACGTGAAGAGGCGATTCCTCGCCGTTATCATCTACGCTCTCTGGAGCGGACTTCTATACAGCAGCGCGGCAGCGCAAGAATGGTCGCAGCCGGTGCGCGGTTCGTGGGTGGCAAACGGCGCAGCGCAAGCCGGCGACATCATTCTTGCAGACCGAAACGCAGGCTGTGAAATCATCGTTTCGGAAAAGGAAAATTCCGCCGCTAAGCAGGCTGCCGCGTTTCTCGCAGGAGACATTGAGAAGATCAGCGGCTACAAACCGCAGGTTGTCTCAACACCAAGCGGGCGGCATCACCGTCTCCACCCTCGCCGAAGCCCGCGCTTTCTCCGCGCACGAATTTAAAGACATTACCTATGCGGTTCCGATTGAGCCGGGGAAGTTCGGTGAGGCGATTGAACTCGCGAGCGGGTCGGTACAGTTAGGGCTGCTCACTGACGACCCGGAAATCCCCCGCCGGCTAAATGAAGCCGCGCGCCGCGCGGGGGTGACGCTGGGCGTCTATCTGAAAGTTGACTGCGGCTACCACCGCTGCGGCGTGGAGCCGCACACTCCTGAAGCGATGGAGATACCGCGCCGGATCAGTGATTCCTCCAACCTGCGCTTCGCCGGCATACTCACGCACGCCGGCCACTCTTACCACGCCCGCTCGAAGCAGGAACTGCGCGGGATCGCGCGGGGCGAGCGCGACTCGATGAAAGACTTCGCCGAACGACTCCGCTCCGCGGGCATCGACGTGCCAACACAGCAAGAGTTAATCATAGACTTTGCCGGTAAGCTCTACGAGCTTGCACGAGGTGAGGAATCAAGATGAGAACAGAAGCGCGCACGTCTTTAAGTCATCCTATAAGAGTTGATTTCGTCGCTTCCGATAAATTGACGTTTGCTCCCGGTAAAAGACATCACGGCATGACCGGGAACTGGCAGCGCGATTTAAGTTTAGACCTCGCCCGACTGCGGGATGAATACAACGCCAGTCTACTCGTCTCCTTGATCGAAGAACATGAGTTTGAGTCGCTGCAAATCAAAGAACTGCGCGAGCGCGCCGCGGATTACGGCATCAAGGTTTTATGGTCACCGATTCGCGATATTTCAGTTCCGAAGTCAATCGAAGAGTTCGCTCCCACGGTTCAAACTATTGTTGATGCTTTGCGAGCCGGACAAACGGTTGTCGTGCATTGTATGGGAGGATTAGGCAGAACGGGACTCGCGGCGGCGTGCGCACTTGTAGCGGCAACGGAACTAACACCTGAAGAAGCAATCTTGATCGTGCGACGGGCGAGACCCGGAGCAATACAGACATTTGGGCAGGAAGAATTCGTTACACTCTTTCACAACTTCTTTATAAATATGCGCGACGAGGCACGGTTTTTACAATCACACATAAAAGGAATTGAAAATGACGAATCCTAGCGAAGAAGGCGGGCAAAGTATGCAAACGGTATTTAGTGCGGAAGAAGTTTCGCAGCTGCTCAAAGCCGTGAAGTTCGCCGCCGACAAACATCGCGACCAAAGGCGCAAAGGCGCTGACGAATCTCCTTACATCAACCACCCACTCAATGTTGCGGAGACTCTGTGGCGCGTGGGCGGTGTGCGCGACCTTTCAATCATAGTCGCCGCCGTGCTGCATGACACGATCGAAGACACGAAAACTTCGCCTGAAGAGATCGAAGAACTGTTCGGCAGTAGTGTTCGCTCCCTCGTCGAAGAAGTAACGGATAACAAGAGCTTGCCGAAGCCGGAGCGCAAGCGTCTGCAGGTCGAACACGCGCCTCATCTATCCGCCGGAGCCAAACAGATCAAACTCGCCGACAAGACGGCGAACATCTCGGATGTCGCATTCGCGCCCCCGCCGGATTGGCCGCTCGAACGAAGATCGGAATATCTTGTGTGGGCCGAAACGGTGGTTGCAGGGCTTCGCGGTTGTAATGCAAAGCTAGAAGGACATTTCGACAGCACTCTTGAAGAAGCAAAAACAGCAGTAGGAACGTAAGCGCTCTGACACAGTTTTATATTTGTGACGTGCGAATTATAGCTTACGATAAGGAGCATTAAGGTAGTACGTTAAAGCCCACCTTGCCTGCCACCTCTGCCAACCTTACGTCACAGCAAACGAAGAATCTTCCGCGCGGTTGCTCCTTGCACCAGACGAGCGCCGCGGCGAGTTGAAAAGAGTCGAGCGCCCGCAACCCGTACTGTTCAGGCAGAGTTTCCGCGATCTCCCGCACGCGCTCGCCAGGCAGCACCTCGACCCACGCCTCGCGCTGCGCCTCAAGCCGCGCCGTCGCTTGTCGCAGTCCGCGCGCCGTCATCTTGCCCTCTCGCACGAGTCGGCTGAACGCGCTTCTGGCTTCGACGGTCGTGCCCCACCACGCCGCGACCCGCTTCACCTTGCGCGCGATGCGCCGCATCTCTTGTGATTCCCCTTGATGACAACACAGGGGCACGACGGCACTCGTGTCCCAGAAGGTGCGCTCAATCCGGGCAGTAGCTTTGGCAGGAGATTGGGACGAAGGCATCAGTCTTCATCCCGCTCGGCGGTGACGGCGGCGACCGCATCTTCGAGCGAAACTTGCGGCGCAGGCATCTTCCAGAATGAACGGGGCAGGCTCGCAGTCGGCAGGCGCACGAGCCCGGCGGCGGCGAGTTCCATCTCCTCCTCATCTAGATCTTCGCCAGCGGCTAACGGCACCAGCTTAGCGATGGGTCGGTTCCGGTCCTTGACGAGCAGTTCTTCACCCGCCCGCACGCGCTCGAGGTGTGCGCTGAGGTTGTTCTTCAAGTCGGCGATGTTGACGGTGCGCATAGACCAAACTCCGGATGATCCCGTGACGTTATACATAGCCATTATAGCCAAGTACGCGGGATGCGGCAACGCCGTCGGGCTTAGAAGCTGTTTGGAAATTCCAAAATGAAGGGTTCGTGGTTGATTTCGGATCGCATATTTCGACAGTTCTCAGCCATTTGCATCTATTTTTCTCTCGAAATCAGTATAGAACCGCACTGATTTCGACA
>JACDAW010000006.1 GCA_013695245.1 Pyrinomonadaceae bacterium
TGGATTTATCGGGGACGATCTCTTCTTTGAAAATAAACTTTAAGAGATCGGCGAACGGTTGCAACACGCCGCCGAAGCCGACGCGGTTCGGCCCGACACGACCTTGCATAAAGCCCAGCACGCGGCGTTCGGCCAGCACCGTGTAGGCGACGATCATCAGCACCGCATTAAACGCGACGAAGATGCCTAAAAACTTCACTCCGGCAAAGACGAGCGGATTGTCTAAGTTAAGCATAATTCGGTTTTAGATTTTAAATTTGCGATTTTTGATTTGAAGACCAAAGCTATTTGCGCTCTCGAACTTGAAATCTCAGATTTGAAATTCAGATCGCAAATCAGCAATCAAAAATCTAAAATTACTTTCAGTCGCCCGCAACCGCTACTGCTTCATCCGTGCGGCGCAAATTCGTGTCAACCGTAATCTGATAAAGCGGTGAAATCAGCACGTCCGGTGGCTTCGGGTTTCCAGCCGCGAGCAGATGAAACTGCGGCACTTTGCCCGTCAGTTCGCCCGGCTTGAAAAGCTCGTGACCGACAGGTGGCGTTTCCATAATCTTCTCCGCCGTCTCGTCAAGGCTTTCGATAGTCAATCGCAGAGCGTCAATCTCGCCCGCCAGATCGCGTTGCGCGGCGATTTTGTGTTTCGCCTGCGCGGGCTTGGATTCGTCTTTCAGAAGCGGGTAGCGCATCCCCGTGTAAGCGGGCACACGCTCGACGAGTTCGCGGAACACGGTCGAGACAGACATCTGAAAATTGAAGTCCAAGCCGAGCGTTTGCGCGAGGGCACTCGTGATCATCCAATCGGGTTTCGATTGATGCACGGGCGGGATCGAGGCGCGCACGCGCTGGACGAATCCGTCATTGTTTGTAAACGTGCCGTCGGTTTCGGCAAACGATGCGGCCGGGAAAACCACATCCGCGTGGCGCGTCGTCTCCGTCTCAAACAGTTCTTGCACGATCAGCAGATCAAGTTTCGCCAACGCTTCTTCCTGCCCGCGCAAATGTTCGGGGAGAAAGCTGCCTGCGACATACATCGCCCGAATTCCATCGCCCGCCGCTTGGAGTAAACCGGAAGCGGTGCGTTTGCCGCTCATCAATCCGATGTCGTGCACGCCGATGCTGTTGTTGAAAAGCGGAAGCGGATGGAAAAGAAAACGCCGCTTGTCGGTCGCCGCCGTAAAAGGTATCTGCGCGAGAATCGCCTGCGCCGCCGGACTTATTTCGCCGCCGAACATAATGATGCAATCGCCTTCGGTATCGAGAACAGTGCCGCGCGCTTTTGAAAGCTCGTCGGGTTTAATGCCCAACTTCTTTGCGGCCAAATCGTCAAATCGCTCGTCGGCGAGCGCAAGCACGGCGGCGTCTTCCGCTCCCGGCCGGATGTGAATGAACTGCGTCGCTTGTTGCTTAAGGCGAATGGCGCGGCTGTTGATAACGATCAACTTCGCGTCGCCGTTTCTTACTGCTTGACGCACCTGCTTGCCCGTTAACGGCTGCAACTCTTCCGGTTCGCCACCGATGAGAACAATCGTTTTCGCGTGTCGAATATCGTGGTGCGTGGCGAGCGGTGCGCCTAAGTTTTCAAAGAAGGGTACGAGCGAGAAGGCATCGGTCGCCGTGTAATTTGACGTTCCGACAACTTCATCGGCGAATTTGAGCAAAGAGTAGTTGGCTTCGTTAGTGAGGCGCGCGCTGCCCGCCACGCCGATTGATTCTGCGCCGTGAGCATCAGCGATCTCGCGGAGTTTGTTGGCAGCAAACTCAAACGCTTGATCCCACGTCGCCGGAATTAACTTGCCGCCTTTGCGGTAGCGAATCATCGGCGTTCGCAGACGCTCTTCGTGATTGACGAACGGGTGCGCGAAACGTCCCTTGATGCAAAGAAACTCTCCGTTGATGCCGTTTACATAACGGTCACGCGCCACTGCGCGCATCACCTCGCCGCCGCGCGATCCCAAAGACATCTGGCAACCGTCTGAGCAGAACGTGCAGGTTGTGATCGTCTGTTCTAATTCCCAAGGGCGTGCTTGATGGCGATATGTTCCGTCAAGCAATGTTCCCGTCGGGCAGACTTCAATGCAGTTGCCGCACTGCGAGCAATTGAGCCAACCACCGTAAGTTCCGATCACGGTGTTAACACCGCGACCGCCCGCTTCAATCGCATCCTCGCCCATCCACTCGTCGCAGACGCGCGT
>JACDAW010000028.1 GCA_013695245.1 Pyrinomonadaceae bacterium
GCTCCTCATGCGCAGCTTCTAAGTAACATCGAAGGAGCAATTCAAAAGGTTGCGAACGAAGCGATGACGCCTAACGAGCCGGCGGAAGAGTCGGCGCAAGAGAGCAACAATGCGGTGAGGAGCGCGCGCCGGGATGGAAGCGCGACCGCTGCAAGTGAGTCGGAAATTCCGTTTGGCGTTACGGCCGTTGATGATTACACGTTGCGGGTGCGCTTGGTTCGTCCCGATAAAAACTTTCCGGCGTTAGTTGCCCATCCCGTCTTCCGTCCTGTTCATGAAAGGAGCGAAGCGCAACCGCAAACGACAGGTGAAAGTTCAGTTGATGGCGAAAAATCAAATGCGACTGGCGAAGCTAATTTCATCACGAACGGCGCATTTGTTTTGTCGCGCCGCGAGCCGAACTCGGTCGTGTTGGAACGCGCGCGTAACTACTGGGACGCGCAGACGGTTAAACTTGAGCGGGTGCGATTTGTGGGAATGCGCAGCGCCGAAGATGCGGTTGCGGCTTATCATGCGGGCGAAGTAGATGCAGTGTCGAATGCGGCTTTCGAGCCGCTGGCTTTAAAACTTTTCACACCTTATAAAGATTTCCGTCGCGCAACTTTCGGCGCGGTAACTTATTACCAGTTCAACATGAATCGTCCTCCCTTTGATAATTTACTTTTGCGGCGGGCGTTCGCGCTCGCCATAGACCGCAATCGCTTGAGCCGCGATGTGATGGGCGGCGCGACCGAACCCGCAACAAGTTTCTTACCTAAAGTGGAGGGCGGACAACAGCGCGAGGATAAAACCCCTTCAATTGAATACGATGTTGCGCAGGCGCGCGCGCTTCTGGCGCAAGCCGGATTTGCAGGGGGACGCGGCTTCCCGCGTGTGAAGCTACTCGTTAATCGAAACGATCAGCAGCGCGTGGTCGCGGAGGCTGTCGCCGCGATGTGGCGTAGCGCGTTAAACGTCGAAATAGAGGTGGTAATTAAGAGTTGGGAAGACTACGAAGCAGCTTTCAACGCGGGTGATTACGACATCGTGCGCCGCAGCCTTGTGATGCAGACGGCGGATGAAACGACAAACTTTTCTTTGATGTTCGGCTCAGGAGCTAAAGTCGAAGCCAACATGACGGGCAGGCAAGAGCAATCGAATGCAGCTCAAACCAGTGACGAACAGAGCGTTGCAGAACTCACGAGTAATGAGCAACCAAAAGCTCAGCAGGCTTTACCGCCGATCCTCGATGAAACTCAAGCGCTGGCGCAAATGCCTGCCGTGCCACTTTCTTTTGCATCATCCTATGCGCTTGTCAAGCCTTATGTGCTTCGCCTTGATGCTAATTTGTTAGACGTTCAATCCTTAAAAAACATTAGCATCAATACCGCTTGGCGTGCGCCGCAGCGAGACACGGTAGTTCGCGTCCAAAGCAGCCGATAAGCGTTTTAAGTTTTTGGATAAACATGAACAAATCGCTCAAGGCGAAATTTCGCAAGAGGTTTTTCAGTCAGCTAAAGTGACGAACAATCTTGCCCGTTTAAAAATACGCATGGTAAGTTGGCGCGCGCCTTACGCTTGTGAATCTGAAGGCGGCGGGCACAATTTCTCTTTCGCTCTCTCAAATAATTTATCTGAAAAATTCAACATTTGAGTTTATTCGCGCATCTTAAATTCTAATCCCACCATCGGAGTGAATTATGCTCTCGAAATTCCGGTCGAATTACACGCTCGGTGCGCTCCTGTCATTCGCGTTGCTTACCCAGTCATGTTCAAGCACGGCAAGCAATGATCCATACTTTGGCAGAGTGCTGCCGCCGGAAGGACAAGTCTTACATTACATCACGGGTTCGGAGCCGCAATCGCTCGACCCACAGGCGATGGTCGGGCAGCCGGAGACGCGCATCGCCGTCGCGCTCTTCGACGGACTCGTTGAATACGACGAAAAAACGATCGCTCCCGTGCCTTCACTCGCCACACATTGGGACGTGAACGCTAACGGAACCGTCTGGACTTTCCACTTGCGGCCAAGTGCGAAATGGACAGACGGGAAATTGCTCACCGCGTGCGACTTCGTTTATTCGTGGCGGCGCGGTCTCTCGCCCGAACTCGCCGCCAACAACGCGAGCATGTTGTATTACGTCAAAAACGGCGAGCCGTTTAATTCGATGTCGGCCTACGTGCGCGATCCGTCAACGGGACGATTCGCCACGACCGACGATCTGGAACGCGCGGGTGAAAGCGGCCCCGTCAACTTCTCAGGAACTGAGCCGATGAATTTTAACCGCAACGGTTTGAACTGCGATACACAAGGTTCCCAAGCTGCTTCATTACAAAGTGAAGCTACGCCGCAGCATCCACAAGAGAACAGCTCTTCTACGACAGAAGCGAAGTATTTATTCGTGCCATCTGATGAGGCGGCGCGCGCTAAACTTTTAAACGGCGATCCCGCGAAGAATAAACCCGGTCAGCCAAAGCTCGCGCGCTTTATCGAAGGCAAACAATTCGTTTCTGTCACGAAAGAAAACGTCGGCGTGCGCGCCCTCGATGCTTACACTTTCGAGGTGACGCTTGAAGCCCCGACCGCCTTCTTCGTCAAGATGCTGACACATCAATTCTTCCGCTCCGTGCCGCGACAAGCGATTGAGAAATACGGCGACACACTGTGGACGAAGCCCGGCCACATCGTTACTTCGGGAGCGTTCAAACTCGCCGAATGGATTCCTTATGATGGCGTCGCCGTTGAACGCAACACCTCTTTTTGGGACAACGTGAACACGAAGCTCGACCGCATTATTTTCCTGACCGTCGAGGAAGCAACGACGATGATGAATTTGTACAAAGCGGGCGAGGCGGACGCTATTGGCACCAACTACGTGCCCGCCCCGTGGCGTAATCAACTGAAGGAAACGAAGCGAGATTACATTTATGGGCCTTACGTGACGATTGAATTTCTTGCTATTAAAACCACGATGCCGCCACTCAATGACTTGCGCGTGCGGCGCGCGCTCTCGATGGCGATCAATCGCCAGATTCTCGCCGACCGTTCGCCGGGTCAACTTCCTCTCACCGGATTTACGCCGCCGATGGAAGGCTATGAAGGCGTGAAAGGCACGGACTTTAACCCGCAGGAAGCGCGGCGACTGCTCGCTGAAGCAGGTTTTCCAAACGGGCGTGGCTTCCCGAAAATCGAGATTCTTTACAATACGCTGGAATCCAACAAGCAGCTTTATGAGATCGTGCAACAGATGCTTAAAACGAATCTCAACATTCCCGTCGAATTGACCAATCAAGAGTTTCGCGTTTATCTCGACAACACACGCAACGACCGTCTGAACTTCAAAGGACTCGCGCGGCGCGGCTGGGTTGGCGATTATCTTGATCCGAACACCTTTTTCGAGTTGATGACGTCGGGTTCTACCAACAATGGAACGGGTTGGAGCGATCCGAAATATGATCGGATGTTGATGGAGGCAAACGCTGCCGTCGATCCGTCCGTCCGCGCCGCCAAACTGCGCGAAGTTGAAAGCTACATGATCGCGCAGCAGCCAGTGATTCCTTTATTCGTCAAGGCTATTGCGGTGATGAGAAAGCCTTACGTCAAAAACTTTGAATCAAACTTGCTCGATCAGCACAATTGGCGCGGCGTCTATATCAACCATAATTGGCGGGCGGATTAAACTCAACAAAGGGGGTCGAATGCGGCGCACGCGCTTAAATGAAAGCGCCGCTATTTAATGTCAGCAAGATGGGCGCTTCCGCTGGCTTACAGGCGAAGCAGTTCAGAATTGCAACTTGGAAGTTAAGGTAAACGGTTATGCTTCGATTCATCATTCGCCGCTTGCTCGTGATCTTGCCGATGGTGCTGCTGGTGATCACGATTGCGTATGCGCTTATCAAACTTGCGCCGGGAAATTTCTATGCGACGGAGAGGGGATTGCCTGAAGCGGTCGAGCGAAACATCCGGCAGAAATACGGGCTTGATAAATCTTGGTATGTGCAATACGGCAAGACGATGTGGAACATCATGCGGGGCGATTTCGGCTTTTCGCGTAAGTACCAAGATCAAACAGTGAACGAAATTCTGTGGCAAGCGGCGCCCGTCTCCGCCACGCTTGGACTCACGGCTTATCTGCTTGCGCTCACGCTCGGACTCACTTTCGGCACGCTCGCGGCGCTCAGGCAAAACTCTGCGCTCGATTACGGTTCGATGGCGGCGGCGATGCTCGGCATCAGTCTCCCTAATTTTGTGCTCGGCCCGCTGCTCGTACTCGTCTTCGCGTTAACGCTCTTTTGGTTGCCGCCTGCGCGTTGGGAATGGTGGGTGAAGATCGGTTCGGGAGGAATCCCAAATCCGCGTTTTTTATTGATGCCCGCCGTAACGCTCGCTGCTCTTTACACCGCTTACATCGCCCGACTTACGCGCTCCGGGATGCTCGAAGTTCTACGCAAAGATTACATCCGCACGGCGCGCGCGAAGGGTTTGAGCGAACGACAGGTTGTGATTAGACACGCTTTGCGCGGTGGCATTCTGCCGGTCGTGAGTTTTACGGGGCCTGCACTCGCTTTTATCGTCGCCGGGACGGTCGTCGTTGAGCGCGTGTTTGCGATTCCCGGTCTCGGCAATTATTTCATTAACGCCGCACTTAACCGCGATGCGCCGCTTCTCTTAGGCATCACGGCCTTTGTCGCGATCCTCGTTCTCGTCTTTAATCTTCTCGTTGACATTGCCTATGCTTTCATCGATCCGCGCATTCGTTATTAGACTAGGGAAGGACACGAGCTTCTATGTCGCAACAACCGCCAAGCGAAATCGAAAAGATTCCGACCCGGAACCCAAACGAATCGTTGGACAAAGCGCCGACGCTTGCGCCGCCGTCCACTGTCGCCGCGCAGCAGAAGATTAATACACCGGAAGCGATAGCAGCCGATCAGCTTTATGGCACTGCGCCGCCGTCAAATGAATTATGGCAGGAGACTGCGGGCGGACAGTTAGAAGGCACAAGCTTGTGGCGCGATGCGTGGCGGCGTCTGAAGAAGAATAAATTTGCGATGCTTGGTTTGATTGTCACCGGGATTATCATCGTAGCTTCGCTGCTCGGCCCAACCCTACTGCGCATCGCCACAAAGGGAACGCACACTTACGATTTTATTCCGCAGCAAGGCGAACTCGTGCGCGCAATGCCGCCGAGTCTAAATCATCCGATGGGAACCGATCCGCAGGGGCGCGACATGCTGGCGCGCGTGCTCTACGGCGGGCAAATTTCGCTGATGGTCGGCTTGGTGTCAACCTTCGTCTCGCTTCTAATTGGCGTGGCTTACGGAGCGACGGCTGGCTACCTTGGCGGCCGGGTTGATAACTTGATGATGCGGATCGTGGACGTGTTGTTTGCGATTCCTTACATGATGCTCGTGATCGTGCTGCTCGCCTTGTTTGAGAAAAGCCTCGTGCTACTATTCGCCGCGCTCGGCGCCATTTCGTGGTTGACGATGGCGCGCATTGTGCGCGGGCAGGTGTTGTCTTTGAAGAACCAAGAGTTTGTTGAAGCGGCGCGCAGCATCGGAGTTCCGACGTGGAAGATTATCCTGCGCCACTTAGTGCCGAACACGCTTGGCCCCGTCATCGTTTATGCGACGCTCACCGTGCCAAGCGTGATGTTGCAGGAGGCATTCTTGAGTTACTTAGGTCTCGGCGTGCAAGCGCCGCGCTCGTCGTGGGGCACGCTTGCGGCCGAGGGCGCGCAAAACATCGCTATCTTTCCTTGGTTGATCATCTTTCCCGGCATCGTAATGGCGCTCACGCTCTTTAGTCTCAACTTCGTCGGCGACGGGCTGCGCGATGCGCTCGACCCGCAGATGCGAAAGGTATAACGGAGAATGAGCGAGGAAAACGGGACATTGCTTTCAGTAAGAGAGCTTCGCACGTACTTTGAGACGGAGGACGGCACGGTGAAGGCCGTTGACGGCGTCAGCTTCGAGCTTAAACGCGGCGAGACTTTAGGGATCGTTGGCGAATCTGGTTCGGGCAAGTCGGTAACTAATCTTTCGCTGCTGCGACTCGTTCCGCAGCCGCCCGGTCGTATTGTTTCCGGCGAAGTCCTATTTAACGGTGAAGACATTTTCGCTTTATCAGAAGGCGAGATGCGTAAGATTCGCGGCAAGCGTATTGCGATGATCTTTCAAGACCCGATGACATCGCTCAATCCTTTCATGCGCATCTCGAAGCAGTTGATGGAGATCACTCAACTTCATCTCGGCCATACGCGCGCGCAAGCGTATGAGCGCGCCGTCGAGATGCTTGAGACGGTTGGCATGCCCGATGCGCGGACGAGGGCGCGAAGTTATCCGCATGAGTTTTCCGGCGGGATGCGCCAGCGCGTAATGATCGCAATGGCGCTTTCGTGTGAACCAGAACTGCTGATCGCTGATGAACCGACAACCGCGTTAGACGTGACGATTCAAGCGCAGATTTTAGAACTCATCAAAGAACTTAAGCGCAAGACGGGAACGAGCGTGATCCTCATCACGCATGACTTAGGCGTGGTCGCCGGGATGACCGATCACATCATCGTGATGTATGCGGGGAAAGTTTTCGAGCAAGCCACAACACGCGAGTTGTTCGCCTGTCCCGGCAATCCATATACAAAAGGCTTGCTGCGCTCCGTCCCCGATCCGAGTCATGAAGAGGGAACGGAGCTATATCAAATTCCGGGCTTGCCGCCGGATGTGGCGCGCTTGCCGCCGGGCTGCCCGTTCGCGCCGCGATGCGAACGCGCCGAAGAGATTTGCCGCCGCGAGTATCCACCGTTCGTGCAACTCAACCACGATCATCATTCACTCTGCCACTTCGCCAGAGAGGTTTACGATAAATCATGCCATGAGCGCGAAAGTCGTAAGCCGGCGCAGGAATTCACGCTCAACGCGCCGCAAAGCGATTCGCCCGCGACGGAGCAAAACCAATGAGCAGCACGCCACAAGAACACAGGAACGCGCCGCTTCCGCCGCCCGTCTCGGCGCAGAATTCTTCCGAAGGTAATGATCAAGTTCTCATCGCTATCCGCGATCTCAAAGTGCATTTCGATCTCGGCGGCGGAACGCTCTTAGAAAGAGTCGCGGGCGGCGCGCGTGTGCGGAGAGTGGTCAAAGCCGTTGATGGAGTTTCGATTGACATTTATGAAGGTGAAACTCTCGGACTCGTCGGCGAATCCGGCTGCGGTAAGTCAACATTGGGTCGCGCCGTTTTGCGTTTGACCGAACCGACAAGCGGGCAAGTGCTTTTCAACAACCGTGACCTCGCCCGTCTCTCGAAGGCCGAAATGCGGGGCGAGCGCAAAAATTTGCAGATGATCTTTCAAGACCCGTATGCGAGTCTTAATCCGCGCATGACGGTGGGGCAAATTATCGCCGAACCCATCGAGACTTTCCGTCTCGCGCGCGGCAAAGAGACGGATGATCGTGTGCGTGATTTAATGGAGACGGTCGGATTAAGCCCGCGCTTCATTAAGCGTTACCCGCATGAATTTTCCGGCGGGCAACGCCAACGTATCGGCATCGCACGCGCGCTCGCCGCTCGTCCTAAATTTATCGTTGCCGATGAGCCGATCTCCGCCTTAGACGTTTCCATTCAAGCGCAGATCATGAATTTGATGGAGCGTTTGCAGCGCGAAAGAAATTTAACCTACTTGTTTATCTCACACGACTTGCGCGCAATACGTCACGTCGCGGATCGCGTAGCGGTGATGTATCTCGGCAAGTTAGTCGAGATCGCCGATGCGAAGGTGGCTTACGACGAGCCATTGATGCCATACACGAAAGCTCTTATCTCGGCCGTGCCCGTGCCTGATCCCGAAGTAGAGATTGCGCGCAAACGCATTGTGCTTGAAGGCGATGTTCCCAGCGCGATTAACCCTCCCTCCGGCTGCCCTTTTCACACGCGCTGCCCGTATCGAATCGAAGCGTGCCGTGAAGTTGTGCCACCGCTCGTCGAGATCAAGCCAAAGCACTTCGCCGCGTGCATTCGCATTAGCCCCGAACAGCCCTATATCGAACAAGTTGCGCCGGGCGATGCGCCGGGACTCAGCAGCACGGGGCGCGTCATTGCACGATAAAGCGAGCCGAATGAACTAAAGTGAAAGAGGGCACTCATTAGTTGTATAAATTGGATTAGGCTATTTAAGTCTTAAAGATAGAGTGCAGGAAAGGAATAGCTTTCCTCCCTTTCTTGTTTTCGGAGCGAGCCTCCGATTATACTTTGGTTGACACGGACGGCTTCTCTATAGGGGCGGCCGTTGAAACGGTTGTCGCGCGTGTGCGGTCGCGCCGCCGTATTCCGACGTTACGCCAATAGTCCAGCCTTTCACCGCACTCCAAATGTGCGCTGTATTGGTGGAATAAGCCGGAAGCGTCAGCGGAAAACTGCGCGGACGAGAGGCGATGAACAAAGCGACAGCGCGCGAGCGCGGGACACATACAGCGCAAGAAGAGCAAACTCCGCCGCCCGGCTGGGACGAGGCGCAGAATGAGCTTGCGCGCGCGGCCGATCTGGCCCTTCTGCTTATCGCAGGTCATCAGCCGCCCTCGCTTCTCACGTCAAACAACAACTCAATTTGTCGCGCCCTCCAATCTTCAAAAGATCAAGCGCATCTGTGTGAGCCGTATTGCGGAAAAGCCTATCAACGCGCCCTCGAAGCCGGTGGTGCGCCTGCGCATTATCGTTGCCATGCGGGATTCAATTGCTTCGCTCAAACGATAAAACTCACAGGCGAGCGAACGTTAGCCGTCATCGGCGGTCGCGCCTTTCACGAGATGAAAGATTACCGCCAACTCGTGGAGCGCGTCAGAGATGGCGATCTCGCCAGCCTTAATTCCGACGAACTTTTCCAGAATATCCTTTTCGGATCGAAAGAGAAGTTAGATGAACTTGCGGAGCGCATCGCTTCGGCCGCCGTTAATTTTCACAGTCGCACGCCAACTCATCAAGTCGCTAAGAGGGATTCTGCTTCAAAGAAAACAGGCAAAGAATTTAATCAACAACTTGAGGACGCGAGCCAAGGAGCGGAAGCGAATCAACAAAGCGCGGTCGTTGCTGAGAGCAATCAACCTGCGACGCTGAGAGAATCGTGTCGCGCGGCGCTCGATAATCTTGCTGAGAAATATCAACTCGCTTCACTCGCTTTGCTGTTGCGCGTCGGCGATACATTCAAGTGCGTATCCGTTACGGGAAACTTTTCGGAAGGTGCGATGCCTGTCGAGATTGATCCGGAAGATGAAAAGCTTCTTGAAGCGGCGCGGCGCGGGCGTCCGCTGGTGGCGACAAAGCAACAGAGGGCAAGCAAAAATTCGATGAACGGCAAAGACGATTCTTTTGAATTGTACCCGCTAGTGGTCGGAGATGAAATCAAAGGGATGTTGCTCATCGGCGACCGAATCTTGAACGAAGAAACACGCGAAAGCATGTTTAAATTCTGCCGCGAGTTGGCGATGCCCATTGAAGTGTTGCGCCTGCGTGAGGAATTGGAGAGGCGGATGCGCGCCGCTTACCACGCGCAAAGCTTTTCCGAGCGCGTCAACGGAGTTGAGCCAGCAGAAGCTTACGCCACGATCCTCACTCATTCCGCCGAACTTATGCGCGCCGAGCGCAGCTCGTTGCTTCTGTTTGACGAGGAAGCGAACGAACTGGAGGTGAAAGCCGCCCTGGGTCCGCGCGCCGAAATTACGCGCGAGGCGCGCCTTCGTTTAGGCGACGGCATTGCAGGCAGCGTCCTTAGCGAAGGTCGCCCGCTCGTTGTGCGCGATGTCAGCGCATCGAAATACGCTTCGGCTCCGCCTGAACGTCTTTATAAAAGCGATTCATTTATCAGTTATCCGGTCATCATCGGCGGGCGCAAAGTCGGCGTGTTGAATGTCACGGATAAGAAGGATGGAAGTTTTTATGACGAATTTGATCTCGATCTGCTGGAGATGATCGCGCCGCAAATGGCGCTCGCCTTAGATCGCGCCGGATGGCATCAGAAGGCGACCGAGTTTCAGTTGCTCTCGATCACCGATCCGCTCACGGATTTGCTCAACCGTCGTTATCTGGAAGAGCGTCTCTCAGAAGAATTGGAACGCTCAAAGCGTCATCGTTACCTGATGAGCTTCATGATGATCGACATTGATGATTTTAAAACTTATAACGACAGCAACGGCCATCAAGCGGGCGATCTGGCTTTGGAAATGACGGCACAAGCCTTGAAGTCAGTTCTGCGTTCGGCCGATGTTGCGGCGCGCTATGGCGGCGAAGAATTTAGCGTGTTGCTGCCGCAAACAAGTCTCGCCGAAGCTGAAGTTATTGCTGAACGCATTCGCCGCCGCGTCGAGCGCACACGCTATCCACACGGAAAAACGCAACCGCTCGGCTCGGTCACCGTAAGTATCGGCATCTCAACCTTCGGGGCGCAAACTGAAACGGCAGAAGCTGTGATCGGCGCGGCGGACGAAGCGCTTTACCGCGCTAAAGAGCAAGGTAAAAACCGCATCGTGCTTGCGGCAGCAACGCCCCCACCAACCAGCGATGCCGCCTGAGACCTACAGCAGCAACAACACGGCTCAGAGCGTGCTCGGTCGCATCGCCCCTCAAGATTTTATCGGGCGAGAGGAGACGCTCAATGCTCTCGTCTCCCTCTCCACGCGAGACGAAACCGCACACGGCATACTGCTGCTCGCCGCTCCTTCTTCCGGCGCGTCCGAACTTCTCCGGCAAGCTTATGATCGCCTATTCCACTCGTTTGAGAATGGTGTCGCACCCGTCTATTTCGATTGGTCTGCGGCGGACGGCAACTCGGAAATGGCGGCTCGGCGTTTCCTCTACACGTTTCTGCTGCAGACAACGGCCTATCTTCAACGCAAGCCCGCGCTTGTTTATGCGCAGCCGACGCTCGGCGAGTTGGTGGAAATGATTCCGGTAAGCGATGATCAGTGGGTCGGGGCGTTAATCGAAAAGTATGAGCGGGCGCGCCGGGAATCAGATGAAGATGCGCTTGTGCGTCTTTGCTTAAGCGCACCGATTGAAGCAGCGGCGAAGGGGAGACGCACCGTCGTCTTGTTTGACAACGCGCACCTTATCGAAGAGTTGCCGGGTAAGCTCGCTCTCAGCCGTGAGCTTCTACAAATTCTTTCGCGGTCGGAAACCGGGTTTGTGTTAAGCGGGCTGCGGCGACGGTTACGCGACGCGATTAGTTATGAAGAAGCGCACATCGTTAATCTCTCAACGTTACTTCTTGTGAACTTAAACGAAAGTGAGGCGCGCAGTTTAACGGTGCGGTTGAGCGCACAGTTAAGCGTCGAGTTAAATGATGCGGCGCGCGAGTTGCTCGTTCATCAATTCTCCGGCAACCCATTATTCATTACCTCAGTCATGCAGGCGGCGCAAAGAAGCAGCCGGATGTTAACGAGCTTTCTGTCTTGCCAGAAAACTTACGTTGACGAGTTGATGGGCGGACGAATCAAGCATTATTACGATTCACAGCTTGCGCGCGTTGCGCCATCTCACGCGATGCGTCGGACGCTCGTGCGACTTCTTTACGAATCGGCGATGGGAGCCGAAGGCAAAGCTTCGATTGACTCGTGGCAGAAGCGTTTGGACTTGAGTCCTGACGCTCTACAGAATTTGATTCGCGCGTTGCACGGATTGGAAATCGTTTCCCACGTCGGGGAATCAATCAAGGTGAGCGACGAGCTTGTGTGGCGCGATTATTTGCGCGCGCAGTATAGAATAGGGGTCGCAGGCGAGGCGCGCGCTCGCGTCGTCGTCGAAGCCTTACTTGATGCTTTGAAACGCGCGCCGCAGACGCTCGACCGTCATTATCGTCGTAAGTCCGCGCTGGCTTTGCGTCCGCTTCTTGATCGCTTTGATTGGCAGCGCGTCCCGGCGAGTTTATTGCACTACGGTAAATTCACCCAAGCTTATCGCGGTCGGCAAGCGGGCGAGATCGCGTCTGGGCTGGCCGGCGAAACCGAGCTGGTGCGTTTGCCGCAGATCGTTTACACGGCGAGCGCCGCATCTTATTATCCGTCGCCTGATTTCATCTGCGAAGAAGAGCAATGCGTTGTTGCGCATGGATTCGATGGAGATTTTTACACAGACTCAAGCGAAGTCGTGTGGCTTGCGGTGGAAATGGACGGGCAGAAAGAGGCGGGGCGGGGCGCCGTTGAGTGGTGGCATGAGCGTCTGGTGAATCTCGCTCGGCGCTCAGGATTCGGGCGCGTTCGTTTGTGGTTAATCGCAACTGGCGGATTTACGCCGGACGCCATGAAGTTTCTCAGCGAGAAAGATATTTACGCTTCAAACAGGCATCAGATAGAACTCCTCACTTCGCATTTGGAGGGGGAAGCGGCGAGCGTAGTTTTGACTGAAACTGCGTCGGATGAATTTGAGATCGTGATCCCGATGGGAGGCGATTCCGAATTGATCGCGGCAAACGCCGCCGAAATGATCGCGCGGCGAATAAATTTCCAGCCCGAAGCCATCAATCAAATCAAGACAGCCCTGATTGAAGCCTGTATTAACGCTGAAGAACACAGTTTCAGCCCCGACCGAAAAATTTATCAACGCTTTCGGCTCGAAAGTGATAAATTAGTGATCACTGTTTCGAGTCGCGGCGTTCGCCTGCCCGCATCTCTCCCGAAAGATGTGCGAGGAAGCCAAGACAGGGAAGACAACGCATCCAACAATGGTTTGCGTGGACGACGCGGCTGGGGTCTCAAATTAATTCGCAGTTTGATGGATGAAGTCGAGTTTGAAAGAGTTGACGAGGGCACTCGTCTGCGCATGACTAAATTCCTGCGCCCGCCGGAATAATACTTAAAGGGAGATAACGCGCGTGGAGATCACAGAGTCAGGCGTCAAGGGGGAAGTTATCTGTTCTCGTGTCGAGGGCAGTGTGGCAATAATCTATGCTCAAGGCTATCTGAATAAGATTAGCGGCGAGCAGACGGAGCGCGAATGTCGCAATCGTTTGGAAGACGGCTACCGCGCGCTGGTGTTAAATTTTAGCGACACGCAGATCGTTAACAGCATCGGAGTTTCGATTCTGCTAGGCGTGATTGACGCGGTTGAAGAAACAAATTCCCGCCTCTGCTTTTGCAACGTCAATAACCACACCGCGCAACTCTTCGATATGCTCGGATTGACGCGCCACGTTTATCTCGCCCCGACTGAAGAAGCCGCGCTCGCGTGGTCAAGTAAAGATCAGACTGCGGGCGTTGCCGCCGCCGCAGCAGCAACAGCAAACTAATAACCGTATGTATTACGGCATCGAAAAATTCTTGCACGCATTCTCTTCACTCGCCGATCTCGGTCAAGAGATCGCCGATACGCGCGATTATCGGGAGATGGTCGAGACTGCCTTGCAGGTCGTGCTTGGCACGCTGGCGATCAGGCGCGGCGCAGTCGTTGAGTATGAGCGCGACAAAAACGTCTTAAAGTTTATCGCCGCGCGCGGCATTAGCCACGAACTTCCGCCTGACGTTGCCTTCGATGGCGCGGTCGTCAAAGATTTATGCGCGGGCGGCGCATGTGGATTGAATCTCTACGCGGATGAAGGGTCAGGCGCTAACAAGGAATTGGCGGAGAAGTGTCGTGCGCTATTCAAAGATTTTGGTTTCGAGTTGATAACGCCTTTAATTATCCGCGATACGCTTTTGGGAGTTCTTTTACTCGGTCGTAAAGTGAGCGAAGAGTTGTTTAGCGAGTTGGATCGGGATGTCGTCTGTGCAATGGCGCGACACATCGGCGTGGGTATTTACAGTCACCGTCTGCTGGCAGAAGTCGAGGTGCGCGCCGAAGAGAATCGTCGTCTTTATGACGACTTGCGCGAAACTTATCAAGACACGGTGCGGGCTTTTGCCGCCGCAATTGATTTCAAAGACACATACACGCGCGGGCACTCCGAGCGCGTCGGGCTTTACTGCGAGATCATCGCGCGCGAGATGGGCTGGGACGACGAGCAAGTGGAAGGGATGATCGTCGCCGGTTACCTGCACGACATCGGTAAGATTTTCGTTGATCGTGAGATCATCAACGCGCCTCATCGTATTGACGCCAAGCTTTTGCCGGAATTAAACGGTCACACCATCGCGGGCTACGAATTACTTTCGCTTATCAAGCATCCGTTTACAGACATTCCGCTGATGGCGCGTCATCATCATGAGCGCGTGGATGGCGGCGGCTACCCCGATGGTTTAACTGGCGATCAAATTCCGATAGGCGCGAAAATCTTGACGCTCGCCGATTCGTTCGATGCGATGACGACCGACCGCCCGTACAAACGACGCCGCACGCTGGAAGAGATAATTAAAGATTTGCAGGAGAATGCCGGAAAGCAATTTGAGCCGGGAGTAGTCGTCGCCTTCGCCCGCGCAATTTTGAAAGAGATAAAGGGCGAAACGGAAGACAAGCGAATTACGAAAATGCTCGCTAAGAATTACGATGACGTTAAAAGCATCGAACCGCTTCTCGTCGAGTTGCTCGCCAAACTTGAATCCCCATCATTGAACACTTCAACCGCCACCTCCTGAAATCTTCGCTCTTTTTAAACTGAAAGCCGCGAATCGTAAATGCAGATTTTCGATTCGCGGCTTTCTCGTTAAAGTTGAAACGTATCTTATTTGGGCTGGATGCGAAGTGTGTAGCTGCAAATATCAATCTTGTCGTCGGGCGCAACGGGCACTCTTTCTTCGCGCGGGGCTTCGCGCCCGCTCAACATCGTCGGGTTTCTGCCCTTCGCGGTAAGCCAGTGTTTCCCGTCCGCGTCAAAGGTAAGGATAGCGTGAAGCCGACTTACCTCCGGGTCGCCCTTGAGAGGAACGTCCACTGCCGTTGAGCGCGAGCCGCGACCGATGGTCGCCTCCGGTTTCATCACGGGCACAACCGTTTGACGCACACCGTTATGCCAAACCTCCATTGAATAAAGCTCGATGGGGCGCGCGCGAACTTGCGTCACTTCACCTTCGTTCGGCTCATTCTCGTTTCCCGGCAACTCCGTTTCATTTAACTGTGGTTGTGTTGGTGCTGATAGGGGCGGCATGGGGCGCGGCGTGACCATCGTGTGCCCGCCCTCTTCGCTCGAATCCCATACGGGTTGCACGCGAAATTCCCCCTTGCTGAGCGTGCCGTCAACTCTTAGTTCGACGGCAAAAGATTTCGTCGCAAGTTGCGTGTGCCCGGAGAGTTCGCGCGCGCGTCCCGATAAAATATGAAACAGACCTTGCTCAAGCCCGCGCCGCTTCTCGCCGCGCCATTCGTGATCGTCTTCGGCGTTTAGATAAACGATATATTCGCGCGGAATGTAGGTGGGGCCGCCGGGCGGCGTAAACATCTCGCGCTGCATCACGGCTTCGATCTCGCGCGCGATGCGCACAAAGAATTCTTCCCAGACGCGACGCGGTTGCGCGTTTTCGTCCACTTGAGCGAGCGG
>JACDAW010000033.1 GCA_013695245.1 Pyrinomonadaceae bacterium
CTCATCTGACCCGAAGCGGCGACGGCGCGCACGTGCCAAAAATAGACGCTCGGTCTCAAGTCTCCGATGTGAAACTCGGTTGCGCTAAGTTTATCGCGCTCGACGACCTTGCCCGCCTGCACAAAGAATGGTGAAGTCGCTACTTCAACTCGATAGTGTGCGGGCGCGCCTGTTGCCGGACGCTGCCAACGCAAGCGCGCCGCGCCCGCGCCATTTGTTCCAACCGCGATCTTCTCTAAATTTCGCGGCGCGACGGCAACCGGCACTTCGAGCAAACGCTCGCGGTTACCGATAGTGCCCTGCTGGTTGACTGAAACGTATTCGCCTGCGCGCAAAGTTGTTCGCTCGCCGTTGCGCGTCGCCGTTTCGAGCGCGCCGTTGGTGACGCGAATCTCTTCCGTGTTGTTGTCGTTAACGCCGATGCTCGCGCCCGTTTCAGCCGTCAATTTATTTTCCGTTAAATGGGTTTCGACGACATTCGACGTGCCTTCGGTTTGCGCCTCAGTTCGCACATTAATCTGTCCGCGATCAACGGCGACGCGCACATTTGTGCGCCGTCCGTTATCTTCGCTCGTGTTGTCGCGGATTTGAATGACACTGTTGGGGCGCACAAGGTAAGTTGAGCCGTCAACAAAAAGGATGCGCGCGCGCCCGTCCGTTTGCGTCTGCACGATGTCGCCGGGATGCAGTGGCATATCGCTGCGCGCCGCCAGAGTTTCGCGCGTCGCGGCGCGCACCACGCGCACCTCGCCTTCAAACGAAATGAAGCGCGCGCCCGCAACCTCAGCGTTGCTTGCCTTTATGCTTTTGAACGGGTTGCCGTAAGCTCGCACGTAAAGCGCGACTCCGCCCGCGACGAACGCCACGACGCATAAACTAGCGAGAAGATAAATGTTGCGCTTCGAGATTACCCACCATTCGAGATCGAAGCGATTCTGTTGATTGCTCATCGAGAACGGAAAGTCAGCAGGGGCAAAGTGCAGGTGAACGAAAAACTTAAACGTTGAAAAGGCACTTTATAAGGGGCTGGAGCGGGCGCGTAGGTCAAAACAGAACGTAATGACGAGCGGCTTGAGCAGTATCAAGCCGCGTTGCCGAGAGATAAATTACCACAGTTGGGCGGGGGCTTACAAGAATCTCTTTTTCACACCGCCTGCTCTTGTTACGGCGAAATCTATTTTCGCGCGTCGCCGCCCACGGCATTTGTCGGTTCTTCGACATCCTCTTCATCATCCGCCTGACCGAAAGCGGGCGGGTCGAACTCCGGCGGCAGATCGACTTCGCAATCCGTCTCCGCCTCCTCCGGCCACAGAAGCGACGCGACGACGGCGAGCAGCAGCACGGAACTGACGACGCCGAGCGAGATGCCGATTGAAATCTTAATGTGCGCAGCTTCCGAAAGCATTTTCGCGCCGATGAAAGTCAGCACAATCGCTAAGCCGATTTTGAGGTAGTGAAACTTTTCGATCACGCCCGCGAGCAGAAAGTAGAGCGAGCGCAGACCGAGAATGGCGAAGACGTTTGAGGTATAGACGATAAACGGATCGGTCGTGATGCCGAAGATCGCCGGAATCGAATCAACTGCGAAAACCAAGTCAGTGACTTCAACGATTATAAGCACTAGCAATAAGAGCGTGCCCGTTCGATGTCCGTTGACAGAGGTGAAAAAACGATCCTCTTCGTAATGGCGCGTGATGCGAACATAGCGCGTCACGAAGCGCACAAGTGGGTTTTCTTCCGGGTTAATGTCGGTCTCTTGCTGTCGCATCATCTTGATGCCGGTATAGACGAGAAATGCGCCGAAAACGTAGATGATCCAGTGGAAATTATTGATGAGCGCCGTGCCCAAGAGAATCATCGTGATGCGCATCACGAGCGCGCCTAAGACGCCCCAGAATAAGACGCGATGTTGGTATTTCGCCGGAACTTTGAAGTAAGAGAAGATCAGCAGAAAGACGAACAGGTTATCTACCGAAAGCGAAAGTTCGATCAGATAGCCCGTGATAAATTCCTTCAGCTTTAGTCCGGCTTGCTCCGCCGGGATATTGAAAAAGTGCGGAGCGAAATAGATCAACCCGGCGAACATCAGCGCGAGTGTTACCCACACCGCGCTCCACACCGCCGCTTCGCGGTATTTAATCGCGTGCGCCTTGCGATTCAGCAAACCTAAATCCAAAACCAGCATCAGCAAAATAAACGCGCCGAAGCCGACCCATGCCCAAACACCATTTTCCATACGAAGAAGATATACCACCGCTTACGGAAGCGGGCAACAGAACACGCCGACGCGGTTGTAAAGACGCCGACGCAACCGGGCTTTAACGATTTGATTCGCTACTCCGCGCGCTCGCACGGTTGCCGCCGACTCCAATTCTCAATTACAATTCGTTTCTCTTTGGAGTTTCGACTTTATTATGATCGCACGGGCAAACAATAATCTTCAATGCGGACTGAGTTACTATTGATCAATCAGGAAATTCGTTTTTCGCATTTAACTCAGGATTCATGTTCTCCGGGTTGCAGCAGTTTATTAAACGACATTTATTGTTTGAGAAAGGTTTAAGAAATGCTTAAAGCATTAAGCCGTCTGGAGCGCACGCAGAAGACGGTTATTTTCCTCTTCGCCGCTTTGATGGGACTTAGTCTCATCTTCTTCTACGCGCCGAGCCGCAACGCGGCAAATACGGCCTTGCCGAATAACGCCGAAGCGCTGGCGCGGGTCGGAAATCAAAACGTGACGGTCGGCGAATTAAGTCGCATTAAAGATTACTACCAGCAGATGTTCGGCGGGCAGATAAGTCTCGCGCAACTCGGCGGCGACCGTCGCCTGCTCGACAACCTTATCCGCGAGCGCGTCAGCGCTCAAGAAGCCGCGCGCCTTAATCTCTCCGCATCGGACGCCGAAGTCGCTGACGCGATTCGCAAGCAGTACGCGGATTCATCCGGCAAAGTTGATCTTAAACGCTACCGCGAAACGGTGGTCTCACAGTTCGGCAGCATCGAGCAATTCGAGCAGAGCATTCGCAATTCACTGGCGGCCGAAAAACTCCGCGCCTTCATCACCGCTGGCGTGCAAATCTCGCCGCAAGAAGTTGAAGACGAATACAAACGCAGCAACACCAAGTTTGAACTCGTCTATGTGCCGATAACGGCCGATAAATTAGCCGCGCGCATTCAACCTTCGGACGAAGAACTACGCCGCTTTTACGACGAACACAAAACGGATTTCCGCATTCTCGAAGCGCAAAAAAAGATTCGCTACCTTTATATTGATCAAGCGAAAGCCGGTTCGCGCGTCGAGATTTCCGATGAAGATTTGCGCCGTCAGTTCGACGCTTTGCCACCGGAACGCAAGCAAGGCGGAGCGCGTATCCAACAAATCGTTTTGCGCGTCGCGCGTCCCGACCTCGATCAAACCGTGCGCACAAAGGCTGAAGATTTAGTGAAACAAGCGCGCTCTAATTCTGGCACGGCGACTGAAGAAGCCTTCGCCGAACTCGCGCGCGGCAATTCCGAAGACCCGGCGACGGCGAAGCAGGGGGGCGCGCTCGCCAACCCCATACGGCCGAATCCGAACAAGCCCGACGACGCTTTACAAAAAGCTCTCGCCTTGGAGGAAGGGCAAATTACCGACCCGATAAAAGTCGGCAACTCCTATTACATCTTCCGACGCGGCGCAAGCGTCCCGCGCACGTTTGAAGATGCCAAAACGGAACTGCTCGCCTCGGCGCGCAACAATCGCTCTTACGCCATCGCCGCGCAACTCGCTGCCCGCGCCGCCGCGCGCCTCAAGGAGACGCGCAACCCGCAGGGTGTCGCCCAAGAACTCGCCGCCGAAGCCAACATGAGCGCGGGCGAGATGGTGAAGGAAACACCGTTCGTCAAACCCGGCGACAACGTGCCCGACATCGGCAGTTCTCCGCAATTCGAGGGAGCCATCGCAGGGCTTAACAATCCGAACGATGTGGGCGACCGCGTCGGCGTGCGCGGCGGCTTTGCGATTCCGATGCTCGTCGAAAAACGCGATCCGCGCATTCCAGAGTTTGACGAAGTGAGTGATCAGGTGGCGTCAAGAGTCAAAAACGATCAGGCGCGCAACCGCCTCGAAGGGGCGGCGCGCGAGTTGGCCGCAAACGCGAACAACGCAGGCGAATTGCGCTCGGCGGCCGAACGACTCGGACTCACGGCCGAAACCGCGACGGATTACAAACTCGGCGGCACGCTCGGCGAAGCGGGCACGAGTCCGGCGGCCGATGAAGCGATCTATCGTTTGAACTCCGGCGATGTAACTAAACAACCGATCAAGATCGGCGACACATGGACGGTCGTCGGCGCAACGAAACGCATTGCTGCCGACCTCGCGGAGTTTGCCACCAAACGCGCCGAGTTGACCGAGACGGCTTTAAGCGCACGTCGTAATCAAGTGTTTGGCGATTACATTGCTGCGGCGCAAGAACGTATGCAACGCGACGGACAGATTAAGATTTACGAAGACGTGCTGGCGCGCATCGCTGACGACACGCCTCCCGTCGCCGCGCCGCCCACCGCACCGCGCCGCCGCCCGCCCGTCTCCGTGCCGCCCGGCGGTTAATTGACATACGCGCTTCGTCGCGTTGCGTAAATCACAAACGCGAACATTGTGCGCCACACGAAGAAAAGACTGCTTGCAAAATCGCAAGCAGTCTTTTTCTTTTTCACGTCAACGCTACTTTTTATTTTAATGCCTTGGACTTCGACGTAGCGTAGCGCGAGCAGGAGGCGCGGCGCGCGGAGGCGACGGAGGAGGCGCATTGGCTATTGAGCGCGGATGCATAAACTTCATAATTCTTGCAAACGGAATTTCCACGCTGAACCGCACTTGGCTGCCCTCTGTTGTCACACTTAAACCTTTGAACAAAAGAAACAATTCGTTTAGCCCATCAACAAATGGAATCATGCTCGGACGTTTTTGCGCGCCGACTTCATCGGGCGATTCATTGATTTGTTTCATTAAAGCAAACAGTTGCGCGATTCCTTCCGCCTGCTCCGCCGTTTCGGTGCGCGCAGAGAGAAACAGTGCAGCGGCATTTCCCGGCGCGCTGACGGAACCATTAAACTCCTGCACGGAAGCGGCAAGTTTGCTTAAATCCGAACTTAGTCCTAGTAGCATTTGGGCGAACACAGCAGTGGCGCGGTTGTTTCCGGCGTAACCGAAGAGAGCGTCTTTGTTGCTTGCGGCCAAAGTCTTCAAATTGTTTTCGGCGCAACCCGCCGCGCTCGCGTTGCAATCAATCGCGTCATGCACCATTTGCGGATCGCCGGAAACGAATGTGTCCGCGCCGAGCGGTGCAATGGCGATATTGTACTTTGGCGCGGCTTCAACGTAGATCGTGCGGTTGTTGTAAGCTTGCGTCTTAAACCTCTCGTTCAATTTGAGCTTCGCATTTGCGTTCACTAAAACCTCGGCGGCGTCAAACCTTCCGCGCGCGATCACGATCACTTTCGGAGTTTGCCGCGCATCTTTGTTGAAACGCACCCCGATAGCGAGTGTGTCGATCAAACTCAGATCGAATCCCGTACTCGTTTTGGCATCATCAAGCCCTTTTTTCAATTCCGCAAATATCGCCGGATTGTCCGCGAACAAGCGCGGCAACACGTCTTCGAGTAAAAGATTGACGTTCACATAAAGCACCGCATCGGCCGCCGGAAGCGATGCGAGCGCATCGTCTGTGGCGGATGTCGCCATCGCGGTTCTCGTTCCGTTGCTGAGTAGGGCGATCATGGCAATGGCGACGATCAAAATTCGCGTGCGATTTCTCTTGTTCATATTCTTGCCTTCCGTAAAACTTCTCAAGCACGGCGACAACTTTCAGCCACGCCGCAACTCATCCAAACTTTAATCTACTACTATTCGACTCTTCTGCTCAACTAAACAACTGAAATTTAATCGCTTGATGCAGGATCAAAATAAAAAAGCTCCCGGCGAATATGCGTCGAGAGCTTTTGCTTAATGAACAGATGATGTGAATTAAAACGTGCGCAGCAAAATTGAAACATCCGTTTGCGCAACCTCTAATCTCACCTGCACGTCGTTGCCCTGCGCCGTGATCTTCAAATTGTCGGTCGCCCTGCGCGCAAACTCGGCGCGGTCGCCGGAGAGTTGCGCGATGAGAAGCGGGGCGAACTGCTTGCCTGCCATGAGAGTATCGTTCAAGCTCTTAGCTTGCGCCGCGCTTGTGGTGCGCAGCACAGTCGTCATGTCGTAACCACTCGCGGTCGTGCCGATTGAGCCGTAAGCTTGACGGATAGAGGCGAGGCTGCGCGTGATTTCATCATTGCCGACATTCAAGTCGCGCGTCGCGCTGGCGGGCACGTTGCCGCCGAAGCCGAGCACGGCTGCGGGGTTGCGCGTCGCAAGCCCAATCAACTCGGTGTTGCGACCCGTCGCGCCGTTCGCCGTCGCATCAATCGTCAAGCGCACGCTCTCGCGGTCGCCCACCGCCAACATAGTCGAATTCAATGCGACGACCGCCACGTCGCTCAAACGCGCGTTGAACAATCCAAGCAAGCGCACCTGCTCGTTCAAGGTGAAGAGATGTATCGTCTTCCCCTTATACTTTTCAGTCGAATACTTTCCCTTTGCTGCTAACCGCCCGGCTGCGACGAGCGTGTCGGCGTTGAAGCTTCCTTGCAGCACCGCGACCGGCTGCATTTTCGTGACGCGCGCCGTTGGATTCGTAAACCGCACACCGACGGCCGCGCGGTCAAACGAACGCAAGTCGAGTCCCGTGCGTTGACGAAAACGATCAATGTCGGCGTTGATCTCGGCCATCTTAGGCGACCCGGCAAGCGCGCGCGGCAACACATCCTTCATGATCCGTTGGATGTCAACAAACATCACGCCATCGGAAATCGGGAGCACATAAAGCGGATCGACCGTTCGCTGCTGGCTGTTAGCAGTCATAGCAGTGGCAAGCGTTAAAACGAAGGCGAAAAATAGTAGGTGTGATTTTCTGTTCATAGAACTTGATCTAACTCCTCAAAGCTTCTAAATGTTCGGACAACAAAGTAA
>JACDAW010000045.1 GCA_013695245.1 Pyrinomonadaceae bacterium
ATGCAGCAGATGCGACGCGAGGGCGCCTCAGTTGATTGGTCGCGCCAGCGTTTTACGATGGACGAGGGGTTGTCGCGCGCTGTTCGTGAATTTTTCGTGCGCTGCTATGAGGAAGGCTTGATCTATCACGGCGAGGGCTTGATCAGTTGGTGTCCGAAAGATCAGACCGCGCTCTCCGATCTCGAAGTTGAAAAAGAGACGAATGCCGGAAAGCTTTACTACTTGCGTTATCCGGTGAAGGGAAACGGAGAGACGCGCTTCGTGACGGTTGCGACGACGCGACCCGAAACGATGCTGGGCGATACGGCGGTGGCCGTCAATCCCGATGATGAACGCTATCGCGATCTCGTCGGAAGCGTTTTAGAGTTGCCGCTCACTTCGCGCGAGATTCCGATCATCGCCGACGAGTTTGTCGATCCCGCGTTTGGCACGGGCGCAGTTAAGGTAACGCCCGCGCATGATCCAAACGATTACGCGATGGGCGAGCGTCACAAGTTGCCGCAAGTTGTTGTGATCGATAAATACGCGCGCATGACGAGTGAAGCGGGCGAAGAATTTGCCGGGCTTGATCGTTACAAGGCGCGTGAAAAAGTCGTTGAGCGATTCGATGAGCTTGGTCTGCTTGAAAAGACGGTTGATTACGAATTTGCGATCTCGCGTTGCGACCGTTGCCGCACGGTTATTGAGCCGCTCGTTTCTACGCAGTGGTTCTGCCGCATGAAGGAGATGGCGAGCCGCGCGCTCGAAGCGGAAAACGCCCGGCAGGAGCCGAAGTTTGCGCCCCAAAATCCGTGGACGAAAGTTTATACGGATTGGCTTGAGAACATTCACGATTGGTGTATCTCGCGCCAACTCTGGTGGGGACATCGCATTCCGGCGTGGTACACGGAAGCGGGCGATGTGGTTGTCGCGCGCAACGAAGATGAGGCGCGCGAGAAATTATTAAGAGAGTTTTCGGAGCGCGGGCAAGCGGAGAAGCGCGAGAGATTAGAGCGAGGCGAGACAAAACTTAAACAGGACGATGATGTGCTCGACACTTGGTTTTCGTCAGGTTTGTGGTGCTTTTCGACGCTCGGTTGGCCTCACGAGACAAATGATCTCAAAGCCTTTTACCCGACATCCGTGCTCGTCACAGGGCGCGACATCATCTTCTTCTGGGTGGCGCGCATGACGATGCTGAGCCTTAAGTTTATGGAGGCGATTCCGTTCCGCGATGTCGTGATTACCGGAATCATCCTCGACAAGCACGGGCAGAAGATGTCAAAGATGAAGGGCAACACGATTGATCCGTTAGCGGTATTTGATAAATACGGAGTTGACGCGACGCGGATCACGCTGGCGGCGGCGAGCGCGGGAACGGACGTGCGATGGCGAGACGATCAGGTTGAAACGTATCGAAACTTTGCGAATAAGATTTGGAATGCGGCGCGTTTTTGTTTGATGAATTCGGAAGGGGCGCGAGTCGGCACTGGATTCGAGGGAGAATCGCAAACGTGGACACTGCATGATCGCTGGATCGTCGCGCGCTTTAATCGCGCGGCGCAGGACGTGAACGCGGCGTTGGAGAATTATCAATTCCACGAAGCTGTATATAGTTTGTATCATTTTTTCTGGGATGATTTCTGTGATTGGTATATCGAGCTTGCGAAGGCTGATGTAGCTGCGGTTGAAAGATCGCCCGCGCGGGATGGGGCGCGCAGTCGTCTGATGACGATGCTTGAACAGTCGTTGAGATTGCTGCATCCGTTGATGCCGTTTATCACGGAAGAGTTGTGGCAGCGTTTGGCGAGTTTGGCGGATGATGGCGGAAGCGAATTTCTTCACCCGGCTTACCGCGAGATGCGCCCGACCGTAATGCTTACCGCTTACCCGCAAGCTCGCGCGGAGTTGATTGATGAAAAAGCGGAGAATGAAATGAATGCGGTGATCGAGCTTATCTCGCGCGTGCGCAGCATTCGCTCGGAGATGAACGTTAAGCCGGGCGAGAATGTGCGCATTTTAGTGAGCGCGCCAGATGAAAAAACGCGCGACGTATTTACGGCTTCCCTCAGTCAGATCAAACGCATCACGCGCGCGTCGGAAGTGACCATTAGCGAGTCTGTGACTGTGCCGCCCGGTTCGGCGCGTGCGGCGCTTGCCGGTGGAGCGGAGGCGGTTGTGCCGCTCGAAGGCTTGATTGATTTCGAGCGTGAAAATGGAAGGTTGCAGCGCGAATTGGAAAAGGTAGAAGCGGAGGCGACGCGGGGCGAAGCACAACTCGGCAATTCACAATTCAGAGAGCGCGCGCCAATTGAAAAGGTCGAAGAATTACAAAAGCGCGTTGAAGATTTGACGGGACGCGCGCAGGCGATCAGGCGAATGTTGGAGGCGTTGAGCAGATAATGGCAATCGGGATTGATGAGGGAGCTTTGTTCTCGCAGATCGGCGGATTCTTAAGCGAAGATTTAGGTCGCGGCGACATCACGACGCAAGCCACCGTAATGCCGAATGCGCGCGCGCGCGGTCGCTTCATTGCGAAAGAGACGATGATTATCGCCGGACTCGAAGCGGCCGAAGCGGTCTTCTCGACGCTCGACGCTCAACAGCAGCTCGAAGCTTTCGTTTCAGACGGCGACGAAGTTGAAGCGGGCAAAGTGATCGCGCGCACAAGCGGCTTCGCCGATGTACTATTGAGCGGCGAGCGCGTCGCGTTAAATTTATTGCAGCGTTTGTCGGGTATTGCGACGCTCACACGCAAATACGTGGGGGCGATTGAGGGCACAAACGCTAAGATCGTTGACACGCGCAAGACGACGCCGGGCTTGAGGATGCTCGAAAAATACGCGGTGCTCATCGGCGGCGGGCGCAATCATCGTTTCGGTTTGGACGACGGCGTGTTGATTAAGGATAATCACATTGCTTTAGCGGGCGGAGTCCG
>JACDAW010000097.1 GCA_013695245.1 Pyrinomonadaceae bacterium
CTTTTGTCCCGGCGCGATTGTGATGGGCGGCGTCGGGCTATTTCAAGCGCGCTACCCTGAGCAGGAAGCGGGGCGACACGCTTCTGCCTTATCAATAGTGATGGGCTTGGCGCTATTTTGCGTGCAGATATTTTTATGGTTGCTGCTATACAGAGTTCCGCAATTCTAGGATCAATGAAGCGGCTCTGTGGAATTCCAAAATTGAGATTTAAACTTTAATAATGCCGGTTAAGATCGCCACCATCGTTAAATCAAACTCCCATGTTGATTATGTCGGGCGCGTCGTTGATCGTCTTGATGCGTCTCGTCCGCCGGAAGCATCGGATTACGGTTTCGCGCAGTTTGTCTTTATGCCGGTGGACGAAGGGAAGATCGTCGGTGTTATTTACAATACACAGCTTGCCAACCCCGACTACGGCAATTTGGGTCCGCGCCTTTCGCCGCCCGCCGATTTGAGCGTGCTTAGCCCCGATTATTTAAACGAACAGGGCGTGCTCGTCGGTTTGTTGTTGCTCGGATGGCAAGAGGAAGAGAAGGGCGTGATGCATCAGACGGTGCCACGCCGCGTCGTGTCTGTGGGGACGAACGTTTATAATTTAAGCGACCGCGAAGCCTACGAATTTCACAAAGGGGCAAGCGGGAGTTTGCAAATCCACTACTTTTCACAGGTAATCGCGCACGCCGGGGCGTTTGCCGCGCCGCTACTCGAAGCCATTATTGAACAATTAGAAAAAGCGAGCGACGAGGGCGAGCGACAAAAACTTTATGTACTAAAGCGTTCGCTCGTGTGGCAACGCACGCTCGGCGGTGTGCGTCTTTAATATGTCCGAAGCTTTTCCGTTAAGGGAGAAATGAAATGAAAAACACTCGCGCGTTCCGGTTTTCGTCCAGATGCTTCTGTTTATCGCTGCTCATCGTCTTGGCTTCCTTGAATGTGTTCGCGCAGCGTGCGCGCACCGTCGGGAATAGTTCCGATCAAACGGCGAGTGCCGCGAGCCTGTCTCCCGCGCCGACGACCGTGCGCGCGAAATACGAGGGCGGTCTTTTCGGCTACAACCGTAAGATCGACGGCACGCTGACGTTCGACGACGCCAATCAGCGTCTGCTTTTCCGCAACAAACAGGGACAGGAAACTTTTTCGATTCCTTACGATTCAATCGCTGCCGCCTTCGCCGACACGCGCTCGCGCCGCCCGACGGCCGCCACCGTCATCAGTAGTCTTCCCGTACCCTACGGCTTAAATCTCCCGGCGCTTTTCGTGCGCAAGAAATATCGCTATCTCACGATGCAATACAGCGACCCTGACACGAACGCAGCAGGCGTCACGAGTTTTAAGCTAGACAACAAAGAAATCCTCGCCTCCATGCTGCAAGCTGTCGCCACCAAAGCGGGACTCACGCAACGCGGCGAAATCTTCGTGCGACGCAAGGAGGATTCCAATGGCGCGACCATGCGAACGACAGTGCCTACGCCGCCCGATTTGCCTAATATACAGTGATGAAAATCTCTTACTGACAATATGATTAACAGAAGGTGAACGAGCTGTTATTTGACAACTCGTTAACCTTTAAAGTTTTTCGCCGTGATGAGCCTTTCGGTCGAATTTTTCCGCGTTAGTTAAGTGAGACGTTGGAAGTTGGCGAAACCTAGCGATCTTGCCATGCGGTGCATGGAATCGAATTCCTACCGCCCGCGCGTTGAGCGAGGCAGCGCGTCGTGTGCGGAAGGGTGGCGGGCGGGACGCAGCTACAGCTTTAACTCTAGCCGCGTCCCGCCGCCGAAAGTTTTTCACGCTTTGGCGTAAAGTTCCGCTCCCGATTGCTTAAACTCTTCGGCCTTCTCGCGCATCCCGGATTCAAGCGCTGCCGCTTCGTCAAGTTCCTTCTGCGCTGCGTATTCGCGCACGTCCTGCGTGATCTTCATCGAGCAAAAATGCGGGCCGCACATCGAGCAGAAATGCGCTTGCTTCGCACCTTCTTGCGGCAGAGTCTCGTCGTGATATTCGCGCGCCGCCTCCGGGTCGAGCGAGAGGTTGAATTGATCTTCCCAGCGAAACTCGAAGCGCGCTTTCGACAAAGCGTTGTCGCGCGCTTGCGCGCCACTGTGACCCTTAGCTAGATCGGCTGCGTGCGCGGCGAGTTTGTAAGTGATGACGCCCGTTTTCACGTCGTCTCTGTTGGGAAGCCCCAAGTGTTCCTTCGGTGTGACATAGCAGAGCATCGCTGTCCCGAACCAACCGATCATCGCCGCGCCGATGCCGGAAGTGATGTGATCATAACCGGGCGCAATATCGGTTGTCAGCGGCCCTAAAGTATAGAACGGAGCTTCGTGGCAAATCTCCAATTGCTTATCCATGTTTTCTTTGATCAAGTGCATCGG
>JACDAW010000068.1 GCA_013695245.1 Pyrinomonadaceae bacterium
TTCAGCCGATCTTCGGCTTGCCTGCGTTTGTGAGTCGAGAGTTTCTTATCATCGAAGTTGTCGGCGCGCCGGTTATCTCCAGCGTTCGGCGGCTTCTTGAGTTCAAAGATAAGTGATAGAGCAAACATTGTCCCATTATCGCATCGTCAAGAAGCTCGGCGCGGGCGGGATGGGTGAGGTTTACTTAGCGGAAGATACAACACTTAATCGCCGCGTCGCGCTGAAATTATTGCCTGCTGAATATACGCAAAAAGAAGAGCGTTTGCGGCGCTTCAAGCAAGAAGCGCGCGCGGCTTCCGCCCTTAACCATCCAAACATCCTCACTATTCACGAAGTTGGAGAGGCGTTGGGTCATCACTTCATTGCTACTGAATTTATTGATGGCGACACTTTGCGTCAGCATCTCAAACGTACCGGCAAGATGAAGGCGAGCGAGGTGCTTGCTGTTGCCGCGCAAGTCGCATCGGCTTTAGCGGCGGCACATGAGGCAGGCATCGTGCATCGGGACATCAAGCCGGAAAACATCATGCTGCGCCGCGATGGTTACGTCAAAGTCCTTGACTTTGGAATTGCCAAGTTGACGGAAAGGGCAACATCGCAACCCGCACATTCAGATGCGCCGACCAGACCGCTCGAACACACGCAGGCAGGCACAATCATTGGTACTGTGCAATACATGTCGCCGGAGCAAGCACGTGGACTCACCGTTGACGCCCGGACGGACATCTGGAGCTTAGGTTGTGTGCTTTATGAAATGGGGGCGGGGCGCGCCCCGTTTGCGGGTGAGACAGTAACGGACATGCTCGTGGCGATTGTGGAGAGAGAGCCACCGCCGCTCAAAAACCTAGCCTTTGAACAGATTCCAGCCGAACTTGATTGGATTATCACGAAGACGCTGCGAAAAAATCCTGACGAGCGGTATCAGACAAGCAAGGAATTGTTCGTTGATCTTCAGCAACTCCGACAAAGATTAGAAATCGAATCTCATCTCGAACGCTCCGCTCCACCGAAAGCAAGCAGTGAAGCAGCGATGGCAAATGCCGCCGAACATCGAGCAGCGAAGCGCACGGGGCAACTTCGACGCATCCTCTCAACACGGCGCGCCGCCATTTACGCCGCCGTTTTGATAACTCTGATGTTAGGCGCGCTCGCTTATGTGTGGCACTGGCGACAAGCTCCCGACGCGCCCCAGACCGAAATTAAATCGCTTGCCGTGCTGCCGCTCAAATCGCTCGATGCAGGCGAAAATTATTTGGGGTTGGGCATCGCCGATGCGGTTATTAGGAGGCTCAACCAGACGGGCAAATTAATCGTGCGCCCGACGAGTGCCGTGCGCCGTTATCTCAACGAGGACACAGACGCGCTCACCGCCGCGCGGCAGTTAAACGCCGACGCGGTGCTTGAGGGAATCGTCCAACGCGCGGACGACCGTTTGCGAGCGAGCGTTAATCTGCTACGCACGAGCGACGGCGCATCTTTGTGGACTGATAGCTTTGATATGCGTATGACCGACATTTTCACGATTCAAGATACGGTGGCGCAGCAGGTTGCTTCTCGCTTGCGGCTGCAACTCGACCCAGCGCAGCAGGCTCGCTTCACGAAGCGGTACACGTCAAACCCTATCGCTTACGAGTTTTACGTGAAGGGCGTTTATAGCTTTGACCAGCGCGGCTTCGGCGACAAAGCTAAATCTCAGGTAGAAGCGACCATTGACCTTTTCAAAAAATCGATTGAAGCCGATCCGAATTATGCCTTGGCGCACGCGCACCTCGCACTTGCTTATGCTTGGACAGCGCAGTTTATTGAGCCGACCGAATCGATGTGGGTTGAGCGCGCGAAGGAAGAAATCAATCGGGCGGAGGCACTCGACCCGCAACTCGCCGAGACCCACGTCGCGCGTCATTATATCCTGCGAAGCGCGTATGAAGGATGGCAAATCGAAGCGGCGATTCGTGAGTTGCTCTTAGCGCAACAACTGAATCCAAACGCCGGCAGCGACCAACTGGGAATTCTTTATTTGCATCTCGGATTGGAAGACTTGTCTGACCGTGAATTGCAACGCGCGTTAGATATTGATCCGACCAGCGAAAACGCTAAGAGAGCAGTCCTTAACTCCTACGTAAACCTCAACAAGTATGATGAATGGCTCGCCGCTCAACAAAAATTCTTCGACGGCAAACCTAATGCTTGGTATCTCATGGGGAAGGGACGTTTGGACGAGGCTCAAACGCGAATCGAACAGGACTTGGCGAAAGAGCCTGACAATCTGGATGCGCTTCGCCTGAAAGCCATATTCTTAGCTTTGAAAGGAGATTTTCGCGCTGCGGAAGCAGAGATACCCTTCCTCCTTAGCAAGCGGTCGGTTAAAGACTTCGCCTATCATCATCTTACTTATGACATCGCCTGCGTCTATGCGCTGGCGGGAAAGAGCGACGAAGCCGTCAAGTGGTTAAGAGAAACTGCCAAAACAGGTTTCCCCTGTTATCCTCTGTTTGAGCGTGATCCTTATTTGAACCGCATTAGAAAAGCACCCGAATTCGTCAAGTTCATGGAGGAGATAAAAGCACAGTTTGATAAATACAAGCGCGAGTTTGCATAAACAGCGTATCAAATCGCAGGGCAGTAATCATCATTGAAAATTAACTATCAACGCGCCGCCGAACAAGTCATTGGAGATGACGCCCCGATAGAATGCTTCTCATCATTCTTCCTTGCGGTGAGGTTGGATGCTGCTTGCGGGGCGCATCTCAATTCCAGCGCTACGGCTCAGGACAATAGCCTGCTTCAAAACCGCTCGCGTGTTCTCGTCTTCTTAAAACATCCATACTCATATGCGCCCGCGGCAGAATGCCGAGGCGGACGAGGGCATCGCGGTATTCGTAGCGGATTGTGATGGCGGTGATTGGCTGTGAATCGAGGTTCATGTTGATGTGGCGCACGTCGTTGCGCACGGAGCGTCCGATGCCGGTCGCGGCACTTGCGTCGTCTGCTTCGGGCGCGGATGAATAAATTCCGGCGCGGGCAGCTTCGTTTGAGTCGGCTGAACCTGCCGTGCTCGGAGCCCGACGCGCTGAGCTTTGTTGTCGCTCGTTGTCTTCAATTCCGCGTGGCGATGGTCTTGTGATAGCGGAGGGCTGCCGCTCGCGGAAAAACACGGCGGAGATCACACCTAAGTCCGCAGTGCGATTCATTCGCGCCGCGTAAGAATCCCTTTCGGTTGTGAAGTAAAAACGGCGCGCGCGTTCTGAACTCATCTGCCAGCCGCCGATGGTAATCGTCGCATAAGGCTCGATCACCCACTTGCTTGCGCCCCATGCGGTTGTGCGGCGCGCGTCAATCGTATTTAAGCCATCAACCGCAAGCGCAACAGCGATTCGCACAGAAAGCGGATTGCGAATGCGCAACTCGTATTCGGCTCCCTCGACAGCTTCAACATAGAATCTGCCCTGCGCCGGATATTCCTCCAAACGTCGGCCGTCTGTTAAAACGTCCACATCGAAATCGCTTCTGTACGGAACTGCCACACGAGTCTCACGATTCGTTCTCGTCTGCCCCTCCGCCGCAACGTTAAAACAATTAGCAACGCATACAAGTACGAGCGCAAATTTGATTTTCGAGCTGTTAGCCATCTCCGTATTCTCCTGCAAACAAGATTTCATGCACTTAGAACGCCTAAAGAACGGTTTTCTTGCGCCGTTTGTGCTACAAAATACGTGTTGGGAAAAGTTTGCTTGGCGGGAGTTTAATTTTTTCGATGATTAGCTTTGACGCTTACGTTTGCGGCGATCTGAAAGCGAGCACAGAACGCGAATGGCTGGAGACGAACGGGATCGGCGGCTTCGCTTCTTCGACGATTTCGGGGATGAACACGCGTCGCTATCACGCTTTGCTTGTCGCCGCGCTGCGCCCCCCGACCGCACGCTACGTGTTGCTGTCAAAGCTTGAAGAAACTTTGGTGATTGACAATCATCTTTTTGAACTTTCAACCAACCGATACACTCCAAACGTTCTACATCCGCAAGGCTTTCGCTTGCAAACAAACTTTCGCCTTGATCCGTTTCCCGTCTTCACGTTTCGCGTCGGTAACATCGAACTTATTAAAACTATTTTCATGCTCTACGGCGAAAACACTATTGTTGCGCGCTATGAATTGAAGACCTCAGAAAAATTTCGCATAAGCGCAACGCTTGAGGTGCGCCCGCTCGTCGCTTTCCGCGATTACCATGCGCTCAGAGTGGAAAACTCCGAATTCGATATTCAGACAACAATCGAGTCGCGGCTCTCGCGTATCACGGCGAAAGACGCCGAGCCGCTTGTGCTGGCGCTTGCGCACGATGCGGCGGAAACGACAAAGACCGAAGTGTGGTATCGGCAGTTCGAGTATGGAGAGGAGCAGGAGCGCGGCTTCAGCTACCGCGAAGATTTGTTCAACCCGTGCGCGCTCCGCTTTGAGATCGAAACGGGCGAGACGAGAAATATCATTGCCTCGACGCGCGAACACGATGCGGGCGCGGCCGGAGAAATAGAGAAAGCCGAGCGCGCACGGCGGCGTCACATTACTGATGGAGATGCGGGCGGAGATGTTTATCGGCAACAACTTTTGACGGCGGCCGATCAATTCATTGTGCGTCGCCGTTCGCCGCACTACGCGGGACGATCCGTGATCGCAGGCTATCATTGGTTCACCGATTGGGGACGCGACACAATGATTGCGCTTACGGGCTTAACGCTTGCGACGAAGCGATTCGACGCAGCGCGGGAAATCCTGCTCGCCTACGCTAATCATATTGAAGGAGGTTTAATCCCAAATTACTTTCCCGACGCCGAAGGAGAACCCGCCTACAACACCGTTGATGCGACGCTCTGGTTCATCCACGCGGCAGGTGAACTCATGCGCCGCACGGACGGTGATTTTATCCGCGAGAACATCTATGAACATCTCAAAGAGATCATCAGATGTCACGAGCGGGGCACACGCTACGGGATAAAGCTTGATGCAGACAATCTGCTGCGCGCGGGCGAAGCAGGCGTGCAATTAACTTGGATGGACGCGAAGGTGGAAGGCTTTGTGGTAACGCCGCGCGCGGGCAAAGCCGTCGAGATACAAGCTCTCTGGTATAACGCTCTACGCACGATTGAACTGATGGCGGAGCGATTCAGCGATGCAACGTGGGCATCGCATTGCGCTAAACTCGCAGAAGCAACTCGCAAAAGTTTTAACGAGCATTTTTGGAACGATGGTGAGAATTGTTTGTTCGATTGCATCGCGGACGACGGGCAGGCCGACCGAAGCGTGCGCCCGAATCAAATCCTCGCCGTGAGTCTTCCCTTTTCAATTCTGGATGATGAAGAAAAAGCGCGTCGCGTGGTTGCGAAAATCGAAGCGGAGTTGTTAACGCCATACGGACTGCGCTCGCTTTCGCCCAAAGATAAAAATTACCGTCCTGTTTATGCAGGCGATGCGTGGGCGCGCGACACGGCTTATCATCAGGGCACGGTGTGGGCGTGGCTGATGGGGCCGTTTATCACCGCCTACTTGAAAGTCCATCAGCGAACGCCGGAAAGCATCAGCGTGGCGCGAGAATGGATGCAAGCCTTCCGCTTGCATTTAAGCGTGGCAGGCTTAGGTCAAATCTCCGAAATCTTTGACGGCGACGCGCCTCACACCCCGCGCGGTACCATCGCTCAAGCGTGGAGCGTTGCCGAGTTGTTGCGCTGCGAACTTGAAGAGTTCAGATAAGCTGCAAGCGAATCTTCCCTTTTACGAAAATTGTCCACTTACACCCCTTTATTCATGATGCGATTAACAACGACGATAACACCGAGAGTCAAACTCAAGACGGCCGACAGCAGACAGTATTGGCAGAAAGCTTTCAACACAAACGCCTGCACATAAAGCAACCACAGACTCGTCGCGCACATTAGGGCGACGATGACAGCTAAGAAGTTTTTCAAGCGCGTGCGACCGAAGGCGATGAGCGTCGCTAAACTAAAGACGAGGAAATAAGCAATCGCGCCGACGGCGGCGAGCGGCACACCGCCGAGCACCGCGTAGCTGCTACCCAGCACCTCCGAGCACCCGCTCGTCACGGTGCAGCGCACGCTTCGCCCCTGAAGATGTTCGATGGTTAAATAAAGCGCGTCGAGCAATCCGGCCAGTGAAACGACGGCGGCGATTGTGTAAAGAATCGTCGTGCTGGCGAATTTGCCGCGCGACATTGATGGCACGTCTGAAGTAGCTTGAAATTCCGTTTCCTTCACAATCCCTTTTGACGAAGCGCGGCGTCAATTACCGAACGAAGTCTGCTCGACACTCTGATGTCGTCGTACTGCAATTCACGGTTGTTAAGGAAAACGGTTGGCGTTCCATTTACGCCGAGCGCGTGAGCGCGTTGACCGTCAGCGATAATGCGGTTATAGACAGCTTCGCCGTCCATGTCGCGCGTGAATTTATCCCTGTCCATGCCGAGTGAGCGCGCGTAATCAATAAACATGGCGCGTGCGTTCGGAGCCGCTTTCCATTCATCCTGTTTTTCGTAAAGCTGATTGTGCATCTCCCAGAAGCGGTCTTGCATCGCGGCGGCTTCGGCGGCGCGCGCGGCTTGCAAGGCGTTCGCGTGCATATCCGAGAGCGGAAACTGGCGGAAGATGACGCGCACGCGCCCATCGTAATCAGCTTCGATCTGTTTCAGAACCGGATGCAGCAGGCGACACGGCGGACACTGGAAATCGCCAAACTCTTCGAGGATGATTGGCGCGTTTGGGCTGCCGTGCGCGTGCGGCGGCTCTGCGCCTGTCGGCGTGCGGTAAGGAATGTTTAGGAGATTTTGATTCGTGTTGGATGTGGGAGTTGAACTTCCGCCCGCCAAGAGCACGATGAGCGCGACTGCGGCGAGCACCGCCGCAATGATGATAAAAGGCAGATACCGTTTCATAAGAATTGGATTTTACACATTTGTCTTGCGCGTGGGCAACGCAATCAGACCCCAACCGCCTTGCGTTAGCAGTTTTATTTGTTATGCTGTAACGGCAATCCGAAATCTTGACGGTTGGAATCGAAGTTTCGGGCGAACGGGTTCGTCCAGATGCGAATTTCAGATGTACGAAGCGCAAGAACGAACGAACGGAACGGCGGAAACAAGCGCGGGACATTTCTATGATCGCATCGCGCGTTTCTACAACTTAACTTTCAAGCTCAACGGCTACGGGCGCTCGCTTGAGCGTTACCTGCGCACTCACCCGTTGCCGCTTAACACCGGGGCCCGCGTGCTCGACGCCGGTTGCGGCACTGGATTGCTTACGATTGCGCTACTGAAAGCCCTCGCTAGAGCTTCGCACATCACCGCACTTGATCTCTCAACTTCCTCAATCATCACTGCCCGCCGCGCCGTCGCCGAAACATCCAATACAAAACATCAAATCTCGTTTTTGCAAGCCAATGTTCTTAATTTACCTTTCGGCGACGGCCATTTCGATTTCATCGTTACGAGCGGCGCGCTCGAATACGTGCCGCTCGATGAAGGCATGAGCGAACTTGCGCGCGTGCTCGCGCCCGGCGGCTACTTCCTGCATTTGCCCGTGCATCCTTCGCCAACCACTTCAATGCTCGAATGGATGTTTCATTTCAAAAGTCATTCGCCTCATGAAGTAATGGAAAACACTATGCGCTATTTCCGCGTTGTGGATCATCACCGCTTTCCAATCCTTGATCCGATCAGTTGGAGCAAAACGGCCGTGCTCGCGCAGAAAGCTTAGCGCGATAGAGCGAAGAATTGCCAAAGGCAACCTAGATAATTCCGCGCATAACATTTAAAAGCGCGAAAGGCGCATAAGCATGAAAGCATCTGCGCCTCTCGTCGCGTGAATAATTCAAGACTTAAGCGCCCTGTTGTCGTTGCGCGATCTGTGTGAGCGCGATTGTCAATGCTGCTGCGCCGAGAGCTTTAACAAGCGTCGGGTGTTGCGAGTAGAAGTCGCTGATCTGATCAATAACCGATGGGTCTTTCTTTTCGGCGGCCGCCGCGATCTCCTGCACGGCGTCGGCCGGAATCTGCTCGGCTTCCTCCGGCGTCACTTGTCGCTGGCCGCTGCCCAACAAACCGGCGAGGCCGGACAATCCGCCGCCGCGTCTGGAAAGAAGCTGCGCAACGAGCGTCGGGCCGACCGTTGCGATTAACGTGTTGAGCAGGCTTGCGCGCTGCTGGCCGTTGGAGTTGTTGAAAAGCTGCGAAACCATTTGTCCGAATTCCGGCGTCTGTTCGGAGCGAAAGGCAGCCGCGAGTCCGTCGGCGATGGCGGAATTAGGCGCGGCTTGCGCGAAACGGTCGAAATCATTATCAACGTTAGCTGGCGTTTGCTGTGCGCTTGCTGCGCCGCCTCCGTATTGTTGCAATAAACCGCTCAATTGATTCATCCAATCCATGTCGTTTTATCCCCTTCCGATAATTTCATGAACACTTGTGCTGGAACAACATAACGGTTCATCGTTGCTGTGGCAAGCCGCGAAAAACGGATTTTAGACTTCATTCCACAGTTGCGCGCTTGCCCGTTTAACGCATCTCATTCAACGCTTCAATCAATCGCTCAATATCTGCCTCATTGTTAAAGAAATCAGTTGCAACGCGAATGCCTTCCGGCTTGCGCGTTACGTCCACGCCGCGCTTCAGCAGATGCGCGATTGCTTGCGAGGGCTGTTCGAGATGCACGAGGGTTTCGGCCGAGCGCGACTTCTCGTTTGCGATTGGCGACAACACTTTCCATCCCGCTTCAATAAGATGATTTGTTAAATAACGGTTAAGTTCAAGCGCACGCCGTTCGATATTTTCAATCTTTAACTCCATAAGGTAATCGCTTGCCGCGCCGAGCGCGAAGATCGAAGCAAACTGCGGCACACCTAACTCTATGCGCGCCGCCGCATCTGCGCGCAACTTAAATTCGTTGTTCCGCATACCGAAAGCATCTTCAACGCTCATCCAACCAACGGCGCGCGGGCGCGTTCGCTCCAGAAGTTCGCGGCTCAAATAAAGAAATCCCGTGCCAAGTCCTGCCAGCATCCATTTGTGCCCGGTCGCACACAAAGCGTCAATCCTCATTCGCTTCACATCAATCGGCAACACGCCCGCCGATTGGCTCGCGTTTACTATTAAGAAATGGTCACCCTTGTTGCGCCCTATCACTTCCAAGTCGAGGCGAAAGCCGTTTGAATATTGAACGTGGCTGAGCGCAATGATCTTCGTGCGTTCGCTCATCGCGCTGCGCACATCTTCCGTTCGCACTTCGCCGTCAGTCGCACGCAACAGATGAACGCGAATGCCGCGATGCAACCAAGGAACGGTCGTTACCGGAAACTCCAACTCTGATGAGATGACTTCGCCCGTCCCTTCAAGCGCATCAACGATAACGTTCATACCTGTTGACGTGTTCGGCGCGAAAGCGATCTCCTCAGCGTCTGCGTTGATCATTTCGGCAATTCGCTTCCTCGTTCCTTCGCGCCGCGCCACCCACTCTTCCCAGTTGCGGTCGCCTTCTTCCATCAGCTCGCGGTAAAACTCTGCGGGAGCATCAATCACCGGACGCGGAACAGGCCCCGTCGCCGCAGTTTTTAAATACACCATGCTCTCTGTGATCGGAAAATCTTTCCTTACCGCTTGCCAATCAATTTCACTACGCATA
>JACDAW010000077.1 GCA_013695245.1 Pyrinomonadaceae bacterium
TCTCGGAACAAGCGGTGAACAATGCGCAGGTCGAAACTGTGGCGACCGTTCCAGCCTTCGAACACATCGGCGGCTGCGCGGATTTTCAATCACTTATTCCTTCATACTTGCGCGGGGAACTATCGCCCGCGCGCGCTCTGCTCCTTAAAGATCACACGCATGAGTGTATCCCTTGCCGCAAGGCGCTTAAGGAAGCGCGCACGGGCGAGCGCAGCGCGAATGTGGCACAAGTTAAATCTGCAACGGCAAAAACTTTGTCGCTCACTCCGGTCTGGCGTTGGAGCATTGCCGCCGGACTTTTACTCTGCTTCGGTCTTGCGGCGATGTTCTTCGTCGAGCGTCTTGATCTGTCAGGCAAGACGCTCGCTGCGACGGTTGATAGTGTGAGCGGAGCGGTTTACCGCATCTCCGAGACGGAAAGCCGCGCGTTTGCGGTGGGCGAACAAATTCAAAAGGGCGAGCGCGTGCGGACGACGAAAGACTCGAACGCCGTCTTGCGCCTCGTAGATGGATCGCTTGTCGAGATGCGCGAGCGCAGCGAGTTTTCGATTACTGAGAACGCGAAGGGCGTGACCATCCAATTAGAACGGGGCGACATCGCCGTCGAAGCCGCAAAACAGCGCGACCGTCATCTTTACGTCGCTACGCCTGACTCGCTCGTCTCCGTAACGGGCACGATCTTCCTTGTTGGTAGCGGCACAAAGGGTTCGCGCGTCTCAGTTGTCGAGGGCGAAGTGCATGTAGATCACGCGGGCGAAGAGAGAGTTTTGCGCCCCGGAGATCAGGCGACGACGAATCCGAATCTTGAGCCTGTGCCTGTCGCGCAAGAGGTCGGTTGGAGTCGCAACGCCGCGCGATACACGCAACTCGTTACGGAGTTAACAAGACTGCGCCAAGACATCAACCAGCGCGTTACGCGTCCGGGCGTGCGCTACTCTTCGCGCTTCCTCGACCTCGTGCCCGAAAGCACCGTTGTTTACGCGGCGCTGCCTAACTTAAGCCAGACGCTCGCCGAGTCACATCGCATCATGCAGGAGAGAATCAACCAGAATCCGGCGCTCCGTGATTGGTGGAAAAACGAGAAGCATAAAGGCTCCGGCGGCGGGATTGATAAGGTAATTGATCGCGTGCGAGAATTCGGCTCATATCTCGGCGATGAGATCGTCGTGAGCGCGAGCGTAGATGCAAGTGGCAAGCCGGGCAACGTGCTTGTTCTCGGCGAATTGAAGAATGCCGCAAGTTTCCGCCCGTTCCTTGAAGGGCAGATCGCACAGTTTGCTGTCGTAGGTAAGAACAGTTTGTCAGTTCGCATTGTTGACGACCCGCTCGCGGCAAACGCTTTGCAAACGAATGTTGCATCCCCGAAGCAGGAAATCTTTGTCTGGATTCGCAACGACTTTTTCGCCGCGTCGCCGAAGCTTGAGCAACTGCGTGCGCTTGCAACGACGCTCAATAACACGGGCGCGAATCGCTTCGTCAGCACCTCTTTCCACAATCGCCTCGCTGAAATCTACCGCGAGGGCGCGGGACTCATTGTTGCTGCTGATCTGCAGAAGATCATCGATCAGGTAACACGCGCTGACGCGGGCAAGCCGGGCGGTGCCGAGCGTATTGAAGCTTTCAAGCAATTCGGATTGATGAACCTTAATCACTTCGTCGTCGAGCAAAAGGAAGTAAAGGACAAGACGCAGAGCCGCGTTATGCTAACTTTCAGCGAGCCGCGACGCGGGATCGCCTCGTGGTTGGCTGCGCCGGGCCCGATGGGCGCGCTGGAATTTGTCTCCCCAGACGCAAACGTGGCGACGGATTTCGTCGTTAAAGAACCCGCGCTGTTAGTTGATGATTTGCTCGGCTTCCTCGAAACCGTGCAGCCGGACTTGCGTCGCCAGTTGCGCGAGCTTGAGGCGCAACAAGGTATGGACGTGCGGCGCGACTTCGCCGCGCACTTGGGCGGTGAGTTCGCTTTCGCCGTTGACGGCCCGCTGCTTCCGACGCCGTCTTGGAAGATGATCACGGAAGTCAACGACCAAGAGCAGTTGCAGCAATCGTTTGAGCGAGTGATTGAAAAGTTAAACGTTTGGGCGAGGTTGCAGGGCAAGAAGGGATTGCGTTGGGAGAATAAGATTGATGGTGGGCGCACATTTTACACATTACGTTCGGAGGATTATGGTCTCGAAGTGCATTACACCTACGCGAACGGCTATCTCATTGTTACTCCAAGCCGTGCGCTGCTAGATCGCGCGCTCAAGTATCGTGAATCTAACTACACGCTTCTGCGCTCCCCGCGCTTTATGAGTGGGATGCCGGAGGACGGAAACAATAACTTCTCCGCCATCTTCTATCATGACCTCGCGGCGCTCATCCGTCCGTTAGCGGAGCGCGCGCCGGAGAGTGAACGTCCAACGCTCGCCGCGGCCGCCAACATGCCGCCGACGCTCGCTTACGCCTACGCGGAAAATGATCGCATTACGTTTGCAGCGAACACTGAGGGCGGGCCGTTCGGCTTAAGTCCGAGCAGTTTGCTTGGTCTGCCAAACTCGTTCGGGATTCAGAATATTCTGATGAATGCAATGAACGAGAAGAACGCGCCGAAGCAGTAAAGCGAAAAGTAGTTTGTAAGTCAGTTCAACAAATGCGCTATTTACCGGCGCGGTTTGAAGTGCGATCTGTAGATCGCATAGTTAGAAGCAAGAAGGACGTAGAGATTAATTTCATCTACGTCCCTTCTGCGCGTTTTATGTTAGTGAACAAGATTTGTTAAGACCCAAGACGCGAGAGAGTCTTATCAACTTATGAATCCGATTATAGAACTCGACGGATTGAGCGTAACGTTCGGTAAGCGCGCGATCTTAAAAAACCTGAACGGGGCAGTTAAGGGCCGAGCCGTCGGGCTGCTGGGGCCAAATGGCGCGGGAAAGACGACGCTTATTCACACGCTGCTCGGCTTTCACCGTCCGCGCGCGGGCACGGCGCGTATCTTCGGGCAAGACATTGCGATGAACGCTAAGAGCCTTCGCGCTGCTGTCGGTTATATGCCGGAGCGCGATTCGTTCATCGCCAAAATGTCCTGCGTCCACTTCGTCCGCCTGATGGCTGAACTTTCCGGTCTACCTTCTGAAGCGGCGCTTGAGCGGGCGCACGAGGCGCTCTTTTACGTCGGGCTTGGCGAGGCGCGCTACCGTTCGGTTGATACTTATTCGCTTGGCATGAAGCAACTCGCCAAACTCGCGCAGGCGATTGTTCACGGCCCGCGTCTAATCGTTTTAGACGAGCCGACGAACGGACTTGATCCGCCAACGCGACAACGAATGCTCAAACTCATCCGGGAGATACGCGATAGCGGGCGGGCACACATTCTGCTCTCTTCGCATCTGCTCCGCGACGTTGAGGAGTGCTGCGACGAGATTCTCGTTTTAAAGGACGGGCGGATTGCGGCCAACTGCAACTTGGATGATGAGCGCAAAGCTAACCGTAAGTTTATTGAGCTTGAAACGCGCGGAGGTGAGCGCGCGGCGTTTGCTGAAGCAATCGGCCGTCTCGGCTGCGAGTATGCGCTTGCGGGCGAACGGCGCATCAAACTCGTGATGCAAGACGGCATCGAGATCAGCGATCTCTATCGCTTGGCCTTCGAGCGGCAAATTCAAATCCGGCGCTTAAATTACAAGCGCGATTCACTCGAAGACATTTTCCTTAAGGCGATGGAAGGGGAAGAAACGGAAGCGGCGAGGGGAGGAAACGGCAATGTCCGTCTTTGAAAACGCCTACGGGCAATATGAGGGAAGGTTAACGCCCGAATGGTCGCGCTTTCTCGTCATCCCACGTTACAATCTGCGAGAAGTGTTCCGGTCGAAGCTGTTTACTGCGCTCTTCTGCTTGTGCTTCATCTATCCGCTTGTAGCGGCGATTCTTATTTACCTGCATCACAACGCAAACGCCATCGCGCTCTTGAGAATCAACGTGCGCGAACTTTTGCCGATCAATGCGTCGTTCTTTCAATATTTCGTCGAACTTCAGGGCTGGCTCGCCTTCTTCCTGACGGTGCTTGCGGGGCCGCCGCTCGTTTCGCGCGATCTGGCGAATAATGCGCTTCCGCTTTACCTTTACCGCCCATTCTCTCGCGCTGAGTATGTGCTCGGCAAGTTGAGTGTGATCGTGGTGCTACTGTCGCTCATCACGTGGGTGCCGGGACTTTTGCTCTTCGCGCTTCAAGCATATTTGGAAGGCGCGGGTTGGCTCTGGTCGAACTTGTGGATGTCGGGCGCGATCTTCATCGGGAGCATAACTTGGATCGTGCTGCTCGCCTTGCTTGCGCTCGCCGTCTCCGCTTGGGTGAAGTGGCGAGTTGTGGCGAGCGGCACGTTGCTCGGCATGTTCCTCATCCCGTCAGTGTTTGGGGCGATTGTGAATAACCTGTTTCTAACACGGATGGGACATCTGATTAGCCTTGGGGATTTGATTAAAAACATTTGGCGCGGACTCTTCGGACATTTCGTGCGCGAGGCAGATCGTTACAGAACAGACAGCATCAGGGGCAGAGGCTTTGTTGATGTTGTATTGCTTGAGCCGCCGTTGTGGGCTTGCTGGCTGATGATCGCTTTGGTCTGCGCCGCCTGCCTTTGGCTGCTCGCGCGTAAAATCCGTGCATATGAGGTGGTTAAATGACAACAGCGGCAACGACGCACGAGCAGATGATTATCTTTGAAGATGTCTCCAAGTTTTATGGTGAGATTCTCGGCGTCAATCGCGTTAACCTCTCGATTGCGCACGGCATCACGAGTCTCGTCGGCCCGAACGGCTCAGGCAAGACGACGCTGATGAACTTGATGACCGGACTCTTGCGTCCCTCGCGCGGACGCATCAGCATACTCGGCACAAGCCCGGACGACCCTGAAAAACTTTTCCGCAAAGTCGCTTACTGTTCACAGTTCGATACGTTTCCGCGCGGCGTGACGGGGCGCGAGTTTATCGAGTTCTACTTAAGCGTTCACGGCTACGCGAGAGGCGAGGTGCGGGATTTAACTCAGACTGCGCTTGAGCGTGTCTCGATGCAGGAAGCGGCCGACCGCAGCGTCGCGGGCTACAGCAAGGGTATGCGGCAACGTATCCGGCTCGCGCAATCCATCGCCCATAACCCTTCGGTGCTCATCCTCGACGAACCCTTAAACGGACTCGACCCGATGGCGCGCGCCGAAATCATTCGCCTGTTTCGGCAGCTCGCGGACGAAGGCTTATATCTCATTCTTTCGAGCCACATTTTGCATGAAGTGGATATGATGTCGGACAGCGTCGTTCTTCTGCACAACGGCTACGTCGTCGCTGAGGGCGATGTTCACGGCGTGCGCGACGAGATCGAAGAGCACCCGATGCAAATCCTCATTCGCTGCGACCGCCCGCAATTCTTGGCGGCGCGCTTATTCGATCATGAATACACCGTTGAAGCTCGCATTCACGACGACCGGCAAGGTCTGTTCGTCAAAACTCGCCGCGCCGACGACTTCTATCTCCTGTTTAATCGCCTCGTTACGGAGAACAATCTTCAAATCGAATCAATCGCACCGGCGGACGATGATCTTAACGCCGTGTATCAATACTTGATCAGTTCGGACGGAGGGCGTGTAAGATGAGTTCGACGATTGAAGCGCGGGAGAAGATTGTGACGGCGAAAAAAACTATTGGGGCGAACGCATCTTGGTCGCTCTGGGCGCGGCAGACGATTGCCATTTTGCGTTTGGAGTTAAGAAAGAATTTCCTGACGAGTCGTGCTCTTCTGCTTTACGTTCTCGCAGGGCTGCCGCTTGTGATGCTCGCGGTGCTGGGCGTCTTTCCGCCGCCCTCAAGCGAGTTTCAAAACTTCGGAGAGTTGAGCATCGTCTATGCGGCGATCTACGGCGGGTTGATTTTGCGCACGCTCGTCTTTTTCGGCTGCGCGTGGGTTTTTATGAATCTGTTTCGCGGCGAGGTGGTGGACAGAAGTTTGCACTACTACTTTCTCGCGCCCGTGCGCCGCGAAGTCCTCGTCGTCGGGAAATATTTGTCGGGGTTGCTAACAACAATCTTGCTGTTTTCCGTCTCGACGCTCGGCTCGCTCATCCTTCTTTACTTCTGGCGCTTTCCCTCGCAGAGCGCGCAGTATTTCTTCAGCGGCCCCGGCCTCGGTCAAGCGCTAACTTACTTTGGGATCACGTTGCTCGCGTGCGTCGGCTACGGCGCGGTTTTCCTGATCATCGGGTTGTTTTTCCGCAATCCCATTATCCCGGCGCTACTGATTTATGGCTGGGAGTGGATCAACTTCCTTCTTCCGCCACTATTGAAAAAATTAAGCGTCATACATTACCTTCACTCGCTCGCGCCCGTTCCCGTCTCAGAAGGCCCGTTCGCTGTGCTCGCGGAGCCGACTCCCGCTTGGATTTCCGTTCCAAGCCTCTTCGTCTTTACCTTGCTGGTGCTCGCGCTCGCCAGCCTTCACATCCGCCGGATGGAGATTAGTTACGCGATTGACTAAGCGAAGCTAATCGAAGAGAGCCGGTTAACGAATCGGCCGTCGGAAAGCTCGCTTCTTCTCTGTAAAAACGAAATTGACAATTGAATTATTGATTAGCCTCACGAGCGCGAATTAACTCTTGAAATCTTATTGCATCATCAAGCATCCGCACGTTGTTGAATAAGACGTAAGATGTTTTATCGCTTGGAAGCATTGTGAGCAATTCTTCCAACTCATCGTCTTCATAAACATACCGCCAACCTTTGCGCCCGTGCAGACGGAAGTAACAAGTGTCCGGCGTCTGCGTTCGTGCCGCGAAGGGATCGACGACATGCACGAGATCGAGTTCGCGGCAGAGTTCGCGCACAAGTTCGTTTGACCAATCGCCGCGCGGCTCCCAAAGGAACGTGAGTTCGCTGCTGCGCTTAATCGAAGCGAAGAACGCGTGCATGTTTCCGATGTGTTCGGCGGTCGGAGTAAAACTCGCTGGACACTGAAACAAAACGCATCGCGCCGCGAGCGCACGCGCGCAGGCGAGCGTCACGTCCCATGCTTCGCGGACGATTGCCGTCGGGCGAAATGATCCGCACTGCGCTCGCTCCGATTCGCTTAATTCTTTTTTGAGTCGCTTGTAGGTCGGGCTGCGCGCTTCGTGTGTGATGAGCTGCCAAGCTTTCAGCGCGAACTCAAAGCTCGGCGGAGCATCAGCGCGCCAGCGTTCAAGTGTTGTAATTTGCGGCGGCTGATAAAATGTTTGCTGCACTTCCACGACGGGGAATTGCGCCGTGTAGTCAGCCATCGCCGCGCGAAAACCGCAACACCCGACTTTTATTCTTTGTTCAACCTTTGACCGGCTCTTTCTACGGGACATCCTGCTTATTCGCCTTAGGTGTGAGCTGCAATTCGCGGGTCGTTGTTTCCGTAATGCTAATCGGATCGTTTGAGCGCGCCATTGGTTCAGGGTCGAATCTCACGCCTTTCGATGCTTCCGGCAGTGTCTGTGCCTGCTGTTCAAATCTCATCAGGTTGAGCCGCGATTCGCGTTCCTTCAATCTTTTAAAGAAGCCGCCACGAATCAAATTCGCTAACCCAAAGCCGCCGATCACCAATGAGCTGATGACAAAAGAGAGCCATATCCAGAGGAACACCGGATTCGATAGATGCGGCAGTGTCACAGCGCCGAAGACGATGATAAAGTTAACCAACATCAACACAGTCGCCATCGTTAAACCGATGCCTGTAATCTCCATCTTCTCACGCTGAAGTTGATAGCTGCTGTTGGCGAGCAAGTCGGTAACGAGTCTGAGCGGCAGGCCACAGCGCGAACAGAAGTGCGTGTTATTAGAAATTTGCTGATGACCGCATTGTGGGCAAAACATCGAAACCCCCCGGAAACACTATTGCTCGATCTCTTAACATCAATGGCGCGATGTCGAAGGTCATATTCTATGATGACTTCATTCGGCAACATCAACGAGTGTTATCGCCTAGCCAGTTTTCATTTACAGTTGTCGCGCAACTGCCGTACACGCGCCTGATACTCTCCGGCTTCAGGGCATGAAGCTAAGATTTCGCCTGTCGCCTCAAGCGGCAATTCGTCGGCTCGCAGAAAGTTGACGCAACTCTTCCCGCACTTGAGTTTCTTGCTGGCCGCGGCATCGAACTTGGCTTTCATCTCAGGGAAGATGTAGAGCGGCATCAAGTAGAGGCTGATGTAGTTCTTCTGATTTGCCAGCGCGACGAATGATTCGTCGCCCGCCGCGAAAGTCAAAAACTTGTCGCCGATCCCTTCAACGTATCCGGCAGGAACGTTTTCGCGCACGACCGTCCACACGCGCTCGATCTCGCTTCGGCGTTCGCGCGGCAATTTATCAAGGTATGCTTCAAACGTAAGAGCAGGCTGGTTCATTGTTCTTTTGCCCTTTCCTTTATCGTTACTTGTTTGAGCGATGATCACAGCAGCAACAGCAAAGCGCGTTACCTCACGCCCCACTCCCACATCCCGAATAAAATCTTCTTATCTACGCCGTGCCCGTCCTGCTTCAAGGTCAACGCGATTTGCCCGCGATGGTGTGATTCGTGTGAGATGAGGTAGCCGAGAAAGGCCGTGGCGTGAGGTTTGAATCCTTTAACTTTACCTTCCGCTGCCACGCTTTTGCGCAAAAGCTGATTGATACTTTGACCGGAACTCATAAGCGATTCCTGCAGAAGCGCTTTGTCATGAGCCGCGCTCCTTTCGACTTTCTCCAAGCCGCTCAACATCTCAGGCGCAGCCTGCTTAAGCCACAGCAAGCGCACGTTATGAATATGCGCAAACTGCTCGCCGACGCTGCGCCCCTTCGATGCCGAAACGCACGTTAAGTGCTCAGACGCGATGGCTTCAAGAAGATAAAGGTTGATGCGATTGTGAATGTCCCACGTTTCGACGAAGTGATCGATGTGCATCGCTAATCACCGGAGTTGCGGAAGTGCGGATTCTCGATGATGCCGAAGAGATTGCCGAAAGGATCGGTGACAACCGCCACACGAATCCCGCCGCCGACATCCTGAACCGCGTTGTACCCGGTCGCGCCGAGTGTCAGCATTCGCTCGTATGCCTCATCAATATTCGTGACTCCCCAGTAGGCGACCACGTTCGTTCCCTGCGCGACGCCGCTCATATCCGGGTCTAGCCCGAACTCGAAGCCGCCTATCTGGAAACCGACATAGAACGGCTCGTCGAAGTACGGCTCGACACCGAATGCCCGCGAATACCATTGCTTGGCCGCCGCTAAATCACCGACGTGATGGATGACAGTTCTGAGTCCTTGAAACATGAAGACGATCTCCTTCTTTGATGAAAGAGTTTGAGGCGAGGCAGCAACTTTCGAGAAAAATATATACCATACGCGCATTGCGAATGCAATACATTATTTCATGGATGCAACAAACGAGAATATTACAGGCTAAACAAGTTTTCGACGGGTTAAGCAAGGTTGAAGCTCAACTTATGTGCGAGCGAACTCTTTCAGCATTTCGCTTAATGGCTCTTAAAACATCACGACGAATGAGTCCGCTGAAGCCTCCGATCATCATCCAATAGAAACGAAATCGTCTCCGACTCGTCTCGTCCAAACACTTCAC
>JACDAW010000081.1 GCA_013695245.1 Pyrinomonadaceae bacterium
TCCTTGATCGTGAAAGGCGAGCGGCACTTCATAGATCGTCGAAACGTCTTGCGCGGAAATAACGGCACGCTCCGTAACATTGCAGAAGAGCGCGATCTTTGAGCGCAGATCGCGCGAAAGCGGACGTTCGGAACGGCATAGAAGGATGTCGGGCGCGATACCAATTTCACGCAGGTCGCGGACGGAGTGCTGTGTCGGCTTCGTTTTCAGTTCACCGGCGGCGGCGATGAAGGGCACGAGCGTAAGGTGAACGAAGATCGCGCCTTCCTGACCTTCTTCATTGCCCATCTGCCGGATGGCTTCAAGAAACGGTAAGCTTTCGATGTCGCCGACCGTGCCGCCGATCTCGACGATCACAACGTCAGGGCTTTCCTGCTCTGCGACTTTGCGCACCGCCGCTTTGATCTCGTCCGTGATGTGTGGGATCACTTGAATCGTCTTGCCGAGATAATCGCCGCGTCGTTCCTTTTCGATCACGGAAAGGTAAATTCTTCCGGTCGTCCAGTTGTTCGCTTGCGAAAGTTGAACATTGGTGAAACGTTCGTAGTGGCCAAGATCAAGGTCGGTTTCCGCGCCGTCGTCGGTGACGAAAACTTCGCCATGCTGGAAGGGCGACATCGTGCCAGGATCGACGTTGATGTACGGGTCAAACTTCATCAACGAAACGCTCAAGCCCCGCGCTTCCAAAAGACAACCGATTGATGAAGCCGCCAATCCCTTTCCCAAACTTGAAACCACACCGCCCGTCACGAAAATATATTTAGGCATCTTTTTCCTTGTCGTTTGATAAAGCCCCGTCTGTTTCCGGCTCATCTCCTTCGCCAGACGTTTGATTTTTGTTGAAACGCCCCTCACGCAACTGCTCTTGGACTTCAACTGATTTCCGCGCTCCGGGTTCTAATATTTTCTGCAAACCCGCCACGGCTGCGCTCAGCGCGCCGGGATTTTCCCGCACACGCCTTTCATATTCTTCAGACGTGATCTCCGCGCGCGGCTGGCTTAGACGTGCGAGACCGAATAGCCCGCCAAGCACGCAAAGAAGAATCACTCCTAAACCGATCCAGTCGCTCATGAGTTAAAAATTACCGCACCTGAAACTTTCTCGTTTGCGATGTAAAAAAAATTGACACACAAAGTTCCACGACGAAATGAAATTTTCAAGCTTCTTCGATAAGTTTACGCACGCGCTCGTAATCTTCTCGCGTGTCAACGCCAATTGATGCGGCAGCCGACTCAACAACGTGAATCGTTGCGCCCCGCTCCAACATACGCAGTTGTTCGAGCGCCTCCGTTTGCTCAAGCGAAGTTAGAGGCCAACTCGCATATTCTAACAAAAAGCGGCGGCGGTAAACATAAAGCCCGGTGTGTTTACGAAAGGTGTTGAGCAAAGCCGGTTCACTATTAAGAGAGGCTTCGAGCGTTCCATATCGTCGCACCGCATCGCGCGGGAAAGGCACGGGCGCGCGCGAGAAATAGATGGCGCGCCCCGTTTCGTTCATTACAACTTTGACCACATCAGGGCTTAGCACGTCGCCCGCGCTCGTCATGCGCTCGCAAGTTGTTACAATATCAGCTTCTCTTCGGTCGATCATCTCCTGCACGGCATGTTCAATCGTGTGCGGCGAGATCAAGGGTTCATCGCCTTGGACATTAACGATAATTTCCGTGTCGGTGAGCTTTGCGGCCACTTCCGCGAGGCGGTCGCTGCCCGTCGGGTGATCGGAGCGGGTCATCACGGCTTCAAATCCGGCGGCGCGCACCGCTTTGTAAATTCGCTCATCGTCAGTGGCAACGATCACGCGGCTAACGTTGTTTGCCGCGAGCGTGCGCTCAACAACGTGCACGATCATGGGTCGCCCGGCGATTTCGAGGAGTGGCTTACCTTTAAGGCGCGTCGAGTTGTAACGAGCGGGGATGATGGCGGTCGCGTGTGGCTGAATGCCCGGTTGATTCACGGGGCTAGACGATAACGCGGTCTGCCGTATAGTGTCAAACAATTGCTTCATTGGGCTTTCCACGAGGACGACCGAACGATTATAGAATTTGACAGGGCTTATACTGGGCGACTACCATGCAAAGTTCTGGCACGCATCCGTGTCGCAGAAGTTTCGCGCCGGATCGTTCTTGAACAAAACTGTTTTGGGGAATTGAATGACCCTCGCTGTCGCTGAAAATATCATCGAAGTTGTCGGGCGCACGCCGATGCTGCACCTCGCCAGATTCGCCAAACGGCCGCACGCCGACATTTATGCAAAACTTGAATACCTGAATCCCGGTGGCTCCGTTAAAGATCGCGCCGCTTTGGGGATGATCCTCGAAGCCGAACGAACGGGTCAGCTTCTTCCGGGTTCAACCATCATCGAACCGACGGCCGGAAACACCGGCATCGGACTTGCGCTCATCGGCGTGGCGCGCGGCTACCGTGTAATCTTGTGCGTTCCCGCAGGCTATTCGCGCGAGAAGATGAAGGTGATGGAAGCTTTGGGCGGCGAAATCGAATACGTCTCGAAAGAGGCGGGGATGAAGGGCGCAATCGAACGGGCGCACGAGTTGAGCGAAAAGATACCGGACAGTTTTGTGCCGCAACAGTTTGAGAATCCGGCGAACCCCTGTTATCACGAAGAGACGACAGCGCACGAGATCATCGAGCAGATGGAAGGACGCATTGACGCGGTCGTAATGGGCGCGGGCACAGCCGGAACCTTTACAGGCGTGGCGCGCGCAGTGAAAAAGATCAACCCGCAAGCTCTCTGCGTGCTCGTCGAACCGGAAGGCTCGATCTTCGGCGGCGGGAAGCCCGGCTCGCACAAGGTTGAGGGCATCGGGCAATCGCAGTTTATCCCGCCCGTTTTCGATTGCCGCATAACGGATGAAGTGATGATGATTACGGACGCGGAAGCTTATGATGCGGTGCGTAAACTCGCGCAGACAGAGGGCGTGTTAGGTGGCGGCTCTTCGGGCGCGGCCGCGGCTGGTGCGCGGCGCGTGGCCGAACGTCTCGGCACAGGCAAACGCGTCGTCACACTTTTCCCCGATGGCGCGGAACGCTACATGAGCCAGGGAATATTTGATCAGGAGACGGAAGTAGGAAGTCACAATTCCGAGTAAGACAGGGCGTTTTCCGTTTTGTCTTCGCCACAAATTATGGGTTTTTCAACAAAAGCGATTCACGAGGGGAATGAGCCTGATCCGACGACGGGCGCGGTTACCGTTCCCATTTATCAAACTTCGACTTACGCGCAAGAGGGTTTAGGCAAACACAAAGGCTTTGAGTATGCGCGCACTCAGAATCCGACGCGGCTCGCCTTGGAGCGCAACATCGCGGCGCTCGAAGGCGCGAAGTTCGGCTACGCTTTCGCATCAGGGATGGCGGCGATTGACGCGACCTTGCGTTTAGTCCACGCTGGCGATCATGTGATAGTTTCCGACAACACCTACGGCGGCACGTTTCGATTATTCACTCGCATTCTTTCAAACTACGGCATCGAATTTAGCTTCGTTGACACTTCAGACGCGGGCAACGTCGAAGCGGCGATCAAAGAGAACACGCGGATGGTTTTCTTAGAGACGCCAACTAACCCCGTGATGATCATCTCTGACCTGCAAGCCGTCTCTGATGTTGCACACGCACGGGGGGCGCGCGTCGTCTGCGACAACACTTTTATGTCCCCTTACCTGCAACGCCCGATGGAGTTTGGCGTTGACATCGTGGTTCATTCGACGACGAAATATTTGAACGGTCATTCGGACGGGGTGGGCGGAGTGGCGGTCTTGAGCGACGAAAAGGACGCGGAGTGGCTCGCCTTCGTGCAAAACAGCGCGGGAGCGATACTTTCGCCGTTCGATTCGTGGCTCGTCCTGCGCGGCACGAAGACGCTCGCTGTGCGCATGGAGCAACATGACAAGTCGGGGCGCGCGGTCGCAGCGTTTTTAGAAGAGCATCCGAAGGTTGAAAAAATTTACTATCCGGGTTCGCTCTCGCATCGCCAGCATGATCTCGCCAAGCGGCAGCAGAAAGGTTTCGGAGGTATGGTCGCCTTCGATGTCGGAACGCTTGAGCGAGCGCGCATTGTTCTCGAAACCGTGCGCCTGTGCACCTTGGCTGAAAGCCTCGGCGGGGTGGAAACTTTGATTTCGCATCCGGCGACAATGACTCACGCTTCCGTGCTCGCAGAGACGCGCCAACGCATCGGTATCACTGACGGACTGGTGCGCGTCTCGGTGGGACTTGAAGATACTGAAGACATCATCGCCGATCTCGATCAAGCTTTGGACGGGATTTAATGATGCACGCATGTTTGCTTAAACAAGTGTAGTTTGAGATTTGTTAGCTTTCACAAATTTAGTTCTTAAGCAGTTAAAGTCGAAACGCCTCTCCTGAAGCCATTTATGATCGTAGAGCTTTTTGCACAGACGGACATCGGGCGCGTTCGTCAAGGCAACGAAGATAACCTTCTTATACTCGATTTATCGTCCGCGCGCGCGTGGTCGGGTTCGGACGGAGCGCGCCCGCCCGAAGATTTATGTCGCGTTGAAGTGGCGGGCGAGGGATTAGTCTTAGTTGTATCAGACGGTATGGGGGGCGCACTCGCGGGCGATGTAGCGAGCCGCATGGCGGTTGAGACAGTGCGCGACCTGCTCATCGAAAGCAACACGGGAGAGGCAGAGAATGGCGGCGATGAGACGACGCTCATTGATCACCTGCGCCACGCCACCGTCTATGCCAATCTTGCGATTCATCATCGCGGGCAGGAAGATGCGCGCTATGCCGGAATGGGCGCGACATTTACCGGCGCGGCCATCGCAGACGGCGCGGTTGATCTGATACAGGTCGGCGACAGCCGCGCTTATATCATTCGCGGTTCCGAAATTAAGCTTGCGACGAAAGATCAATCGCTCGTGCAACAACTCGTGGATGTCGGGCAGATCAGCGAAGAAGAAGCGGAAACGCACATGTTTCGCAACGTGATTCTGCAAGCCTTGGGCGCGCAGGGCGAACTTACGCCAGTCACCGTCCGCGTCCGCGTCAGGCGCGGCGACATGCTGCTTCTATGTAGCGACGGTTTATCCGGCAAGCTTCGCGCCGAAGACATGCAACTCATTCTCGAAGAGGCGGGCGGCGACATCGTTAAAGCGTGCGGCGGGCTGATCGAAGAAGCCAACCTTCGCGGCGGTGAAGATAACATCACCGTTCTCCTCGCGCGCTTCACCGGCGACGATCTTCCAGACCTCGACTCCGAACCGATCACCGTTGAGCTTCCCTTTATGGAAGACGACACGACTTTTAGCGGCGATGAGGAAGACGCCAACGCGCGTTTGTGATTGCCAGCGATTTTAACTTCGCCGCAAACTTGACGCGCATTTAGCTTGACCCGCCACAGTTTTATACTTAACTGTTCGCAAATTCTCTCTTCACATCAATCACGCCGGGTGACAATTTCGTTGACATTTCATTCCGTGCTTTATTAACATCCGCAGCGAAGTTATTCAACTCATGCGCGACTTAGCGTTTACGCGCTGCTTTCAAACCTCCTGCGATTCGCGGGCGCATTAGTTTCCCCTCGCAAGCGGAAGCAAATTTTTTGTCGTTTCTCACAGAATCTTTGCTCTCTTGATTTCCCATTAAATTTCACCGACAGAAAGGAATTCCCCAAAGTGTTAATACCATGCAAAAAGGCGCAAGCGAGTTTGAGCACTCGTGTCGCCCGTCTCGTTTTCAGCTTCGCGCTGCTCGCCGCGATTTATCCTCCGGCCGCATCGGCTCAAGTTCAAGATTTAAGCGGCGCTGAATTGCTGCGCGTGACGCGCGTCGCGCAGGGCGGCACGGAGTATGCCGGTCTGCAATATGTGACGGCGAGAAGCGAAGGTTTTGTTAATCTCGCCCCGTTCGGAGCCTTCGGGCTTGGCACGGGCGCGGCTGGCGGCATGATCGAAGTGCGCTTCAAGCTTACAGACTATCAAGGCAAAGACGGCCGCCGCCGTCTGGAAGTGACGCCTGCGGGGCCCGTCACAGGCCCGACGTTTCTTACCTACACGGGGACGCAAGGGGGCGGCATGTTCATGGGCAATGAGTTTCGTGTGACGGAGACGGCCGCTTCGCGCCAGTGGGCGTTGATGGGTTTTGATACTTTGAATCATGCGGCCGAAGGCAAACTGCCCGCCGTGCGGCAGCCCAACGAATTGAGCGGCGGCAACCGCTACTTCGTCGTTGACGTGAGGTTCAGCCCGCAGGACGCCGTGCGCTATTACATCGATCAAAACACGTTCCTCATCGGGCGCGTCGTCACCCGCTTCAACAACCGTCCGCTGGTTGACGAAACGCGCGGCGATTACCGCAAAGTCGGCTGCATGATGATGCCCTTCCACATCGTCACGCGCTTAAACAATCAGCGTCTCGCCGATCTCAACATCGCCGAGTACGACGTGCAAACCGTTGTCCCCAGCGCGCGTTTCACTTTAACGGCGATGCCCTAAATTTAGTTGGGCGGAAGGCGAAACTTCAGACGAAGCCGACGCTTCGTGTTGGATCATCAGATTGAGCTTTGGACGCGATCTGGTTTCGCCTTTCGCCTCTTCTTGTCTCTCGGCGGCCTCATCCCTTATTCTTCCAGCGTGCTTGTTCTCGGAATAGAAAGCTCGTGCGATGAGACGGCCGCCGCAGTTGTGCGCGACGGGCGCGAACTCATTTCTTCGATCATCTCCTCACAAATAAAAACGCACGAACGCTTCGGCGGCGTTGTGCCCGAACTCGCTTCGCGCGAGCATCTCGTTAAGATCGTGCCAGTCGTTGAAGAAGCCTTCGCGCGGGCGGGCGTCAGCAAGAATGATGTTGATGGCGTCGCAGTAACGTCAGGGCCCGGACTAATCGGATCGCTTCTCGTCGGGCTTTCATTCGCTAAGGGAATGGCTTACGCGCTGGGGCGTCCGCTCGTCGGAGTCAATCATATTGAAGGACACATCTATTCGGTTGTGTTTGAGAATCCTCCCGTCCAGTATCCGGCGCTGGCGCTCGTTGTTTCCGGCGGGCACACAAACCTTTTTCTCGTCGAAGAACCCGGAGTCTATCGCACACTTGCGCGCACGCGTGACGATGCGGCGGGTGAAGCGTTTGACAAGGTTTCAAAAATGCTCGGCTTGGGTTATCCGGGCGGCCCCCAAATTGAACGCTTGGCCGCAGACGGCAATGAACGTGCTGTGCATTTCAAAATTCCGCAGATGAGTGACCGAAGTTTGGATTTTAGTTTCAGCGGATTGAAAACGGCTGTTACCAAGCATCTACGCGAAAACGGATTGTCCGTATTTAATAGCGATGGCGAGCCGACGCGCGCGGCGAAGGATTTAGCCGCAAGTTTTCAGAGCGTGGTAGTGCGGTCGCTCATTACCACAACTGAACGTTTCGCCGTCGAGCATAATCCGCGCACGCTTATCGTCGCCGGTGGCGTAGCGTGCAATAAATCGCTCAGGCAAGCGGCGAGCGAAGCGGCGATGCGTCTCGGTATTGACGTTTATTTTCCATCGCCGCACTTATCAACGGATAATGCGGCGATGATCGCAGCGGCCGGAACGGCAAAGCTCAAAGCTGGCGCGTATTCCGCTCTCGACTTAAACGCTAACGCTACGTTGCGCCTCTCGGACGTTGATGCGGAAACGGTCAAGCTTCGACAAGGCAAAGCCCGCCATCGCTTGTAAGATTTAATTGTAGAATAAATAAAGCCGCCTTGCTACGAGGTGCAAAGCGGCTTTTTGGGCCGGAGAGTTTCGAGGGACGCTTGTTTGGCGTCAGTGCTCTACCGGCGAGAACGCGCGAGCTGCGAATTGTTCGAGACAGCGATATTTCTTGCGAGCTTCATCGGGCTGGCGGCGTCGAGTTCAACCGTAACAATATCTCCCTCACGCACGTCTTTCAAAGAAACAGCGCGACCATTAATAGTTACCTTTGTGTCGTTTCCATTAATTGCGATCACATGCTCAACTCCGGTTTGTGCAATAACAGAGATTCGCGCATCAGTCACCTCAACAACTTTTGCATCAACGAAGCGTGAATCCGTGTCAGTGTTATCCGCTTTTGCGGCGAGCGCGGCGGATGAGAATAAAGTTAAAAGCAGTGCTATACAGAAAGATGTAACTTTGTGTCGCTTCATTTCTTCGTGCCTCCAACATAAAATTCCGTTTTAGCAGGACGATTCATCAGGCGAGTGTTTAGCAAAGAGTATGCCGTAGGACGATTTAAGCGGCGGCGTAAGCTTTAAAACAATTTAATAGTTAGTCTTTAAGGCAATTGCTTAATGGTAGGCGCTGCAAGAACTAGATTGATCGGGTTCTCTCATCCTGTACACTGAGGGTTCGCTCCGTATTATTATCGAACGCTCTAAAACAAACAGGTCGCCTAAGTTAATAAGGGCGACCTGTTTGTTAAGAGGTGTTATCGGGAAATTTAGCCGAAGATGTTTCTCACTTTATCGATTAGCCCCTCATCTTGAACATCTTTATCTTCGATCTCGGCGAGTTGTTCGAGGATACGGCGTTGTTCGCGCGTGAGCGTCGTTGGCGTGATAACCGTGACGGAGACGAAGAGGTCGCCGCGACCGCGTCCGCCCAAGAGCGGCATCCCGTGATTCTTAAGACGAAAAACAGTTCCCGTCTGCGTGCCAGCAGGAATTTTAACTTGCTGATTGTTGTCAAGTGTTTCAACTGTGATCTCTGAGCCAAGCGCGGCCTGCGCGAATGTGACGGGCACGCTTGCGTAAAGATTGCTTCCCTGCCGCTCGAATCGGTCGTGCTCCCCGACGTTGATGACCACATAGAGATCGCCCGCCGGGCCGCCCTGCGTGCCGGCCTCGCCTTCGCCTGTGATGCGCAGACGCGAGCCTGTCTCGACGCCCGCCGGAATCTTCACCTCCATCGTGCGCTCGCGCTCGACGCGCCCCGCGCCCTTACAAGTTTCGCACGGCGTCTTTGTAATGCGCCCCGTGCCGCGACACGTCCCGCAGGTGCGTGCGACAGAGAAAAAGCCTTGTTGATAGCGCACCTGACCCGCGCCGCCACACGTTGAGCACGTTTCGGGTTGCGTGCCGGGAGCCGCGCCCGTGCCCTGACAGGTGTCGCAAGCTTCGAGGCGCGGGATGCGCAAGTTGGCCGTCATGCCGCGCGCCGCGTCTTCGAGCGTGATCTCAAGATCATAGCGCAAGTCGGAACCGCGTTGCGCGGCCGTGCGGCGCGCGCCGCCCGCTCCGGCGCGTCCGCCGAACACGTCGCCGAAGCCAAAGAGATCACCTAGAATATCTTCGATGCCGCCAAACCCGCTCGCCCCGCCCCAGTTCGCTCCGGCCGCACCGCTTGAGACGCCCGCGTGACCGAAGCGGTCGTAGCGCGCTCTCTGCTCGCGGTCAGAAAGCACCGAGTAAGCTTCCGCCGCCTCTTTGAATTTCTCTTCCGCCGCCGTGTCGCCCGGATTTTTGTCGGGATGGTAACGCACGGCGAGTTTGCGGTAAGCGCTTTTTATTTCCTGATCGTCGGCACTTCTCCCGACGCTCAACACTTCATAGTAATCACGTTTGCTGCTCATTACCCCCCAGAATACAACAACAAGTGACGCGCGACGAGTTAAAACCTTGTTTCGCTCATCACCCGGTCACTTGCCGTTCGTGCGTTTTGATTTAGTTTTCGCTTGAATTCGCCGATGGATTCAACATCACCTTCGTAAGTTGCGCGCCAAGTTTTTCGACAGACTTAACCACCCGTTGAATCTCATCAAAATTTTGTGATTTTGCCGCCGCTTCCGCATCGTCTAGCGTGCGGCTGCCCGCCTGTTTTTCTTCGCTCGATAGCGAACTACCAAACTCTAAGAAAGTGCGTTGCGTGTTGCGTATAAGGCTGTCCAGTTTATTGCGCAATCCGATCAGCTCTTTGGTGCGACGGTCGGTTTCGGCGGAGTTTGACGCTTCAAACATCAAGCGTTCGATTTCATCGGGCGACAAACCGGAACTCGGCGTGACGCGCAACTCCTGCTGGCGTCCGGTGTTCTTCTCCTGGGCCGACACGGAAAGAATGCCGCTCGCGTCAACTTCAAACGTCAACTCGATCTGCGCCGCGCCGCGCGGGCCCGGTGGAATGCCGATCATCTCAAATTTGCCTAAGCTTCGATTCCCCTCCGCCACCTCGCGCTCGCCTTGTAAAATATGCACCTCAACCGATGATTGATTATCAACAACGGTTGTAAACGTCAGCGTGTTGCGCAAAGGTATTGTCGAATTGCGATCAATGATTTTTGTAAACAACCCACCGCGCGTTTCGACTCCGAGACTTAAGGGCAATATGTCTAAGAGCACAATGT
>JACDAW010000110.1 GCA_013695245.1 Pyrinomonadaceae bacterium
CGCCTTCGCCCGGTATCACGGTGTCCATGTGCGAACTGAACATGATCGGCTCTGCGCCTTTAATCGTTCCCGGAAAACGCGCGATTAAGTTTCCGGTATTGCCGCCGACTTTCGCGCCTGCGTCGTCCGTTTCAACCTGCGCGCCTAATGCTTCGCACTGCGCGCGAAGATAATTGGCAACATCCTTTTCTTTCCGCGAATGGCTGCTTATTTGCACGAGTTCGAGCAGCGTGTTTTTGATTCGTTCCTTGTTGATCACTTTTGGTTTCCTTAAAGTGTTTCTGATTTAAAGATTGCGATTGCTCGTTTCAGATCACAAATTCAAATTTGAACACGAGAGCTGCGGACGAAAGCGAATTTGAAGTTTGTGGAAATAGGATGCTACTACACGACATCAATTTGCGAAAGCCGTTGATTTAATCAGCAAGCTTGTTCTACGTGTAATCAGCGCTCAAACGCCTGCGCTTAATTTATTAACTTCGTCGAGCGCGTGCTGCAATTCATCGCGCTTGCGGTTGAGAGTTGCATCATCGGCGTCTGCGGGAACAATGATCGGTGGAGCAATACACACCCGCGCCCGTGTGAAAGGCAACGGAATCTGCATTCTGTCCCAGCTTCCGGCTTCGAGGTAGTGCGCCGGGAGAACGGCGAAGGGCAGAATCGGCTGATTTGTTTTCTTCGCCAGAAGCACCGCGCCCATCTTCGCCACGCGGCGGGGCCCGCGCGGGCCGTCGATCACGAATCCTGCGGGTCGCCCCGCGCGCTGAAGGCGGATCATCTCGACGAGCGCGCCCGTGCCGCCGCGCGTTGACGAGCCGCGCGCCGCGCCGTAGCCGAAACGTTGGATGAAACGCGCGATGTACTCGCCATCGAAACTCTGCGAAGTCATGACGACGATGCCGCGCTCACGCCAGAAGTAGGTGGCGAGGAAAACTTGATCGTGCCACGAAACGAAGATCGGCGTTCGCCCGTTTTGCGAAGCGGCTTGGAAATTCTCCCAACCCGCAATCGCAAAGCTCACCGTGCGCCCGATGATCTTGATCAGTGAATAGAAGAGGCGGTCAGCGAGGCGAATCAGGAAACGCTGTCTGAAGGAATAATCGGATAGATCAGCGAAGCGGTCAGCGCGCTGTTCGCGCGGGTTGACAGATTTACTGGCGCGCGCGCGCGACGCCGGAGATGAAATCGTTTCTTCACTCGAACGTGTGACGGAAGATTGCTTCATGCGACAAACGAGAGTCTAGCAAAAATGCGCGTTAATTTCTCAACCGATAAATTTCTCTACCGTTGCGCGCCGGATGAGTGATAAATTTGAAACATGCTGCGCCGCCGCTTCGTATAGCGCAGTTGGCGTGCGCTCTTCTCGCAAGTTCTTCGGCGCGCCTTAGCTCTCCTCCCAGCGGTTTGCTCCAACTCAGCGGAAAATACGAGCGATTGATGGACAAACGAAGAATCCTGATTGTTGACCCAAACGACGACTTGCGCGGTGTGCTCGAAGAAGTTTTGAGCGAACTCGGCCACGAGGTAGTCGCTAAGGGCGATACGCGCGACGCGCTTTCGCGGGGCGACTTGGAAGGCTTCGATCTGATCATCAGCGACATCACTGACAACACACAAGGCGGCGTGCAAATCTTGAGCGAGTTGCGAAAAAAACAGCTGCTTGTGCCCGTCGTCGTCTCATCTGAAGAGGCGCAGCAGCCCGGCATCGTCAAAGCCTTCCGCATGGGCGCGGCAAACTTTCTGCGTCGCCCCTACGACAAAGATGAGCTGCGGAACATCGTTGATAAAACTCTTTCCTACAAACTACGCTTCGTCGAAGATTTGAAGATTTTGCCGCACGCGCGCGAGACGATAGAGTTTGAGTTGCCGAGCGATTTGAGCTTGATGAACGGCGTCTTGCATTACCTTGTCGAACGCGCCGGACGCTTGGGCGTTGTGCAACCCGACCGCTCGAATCTCTTTATCGCGCTCGATGAAGCTTTCGTCAATGCCGTCGTTCACGGAAACAAAAGCGACCCGCGAAAGCTCGTGCGCATCACGGCCGAGCTTTCAACAAAGGAAGCGCGTTTTACCGTCGAAGATGAAGGCGAAGGCTTTGACGTACAGTCCTTGCCTGATCCGCGCGACCCGTCGAATCTGTTTAAATCTCACGGGCGCGGCGTGCTCTTGATTTGCAATATCATGGATGAAGTCAAGTACAATGAACGAGGCAATCGTTTGACGATGAATAAGCGCACGGAAGATTCGTTTCAATCAGAACTCATTGACTCAATCAAATCCCACAACGACAAAAACTGACGCGCCGCATCAAGAAACGACCGCGCGCGTCGCAAAATTTCAACTCCCGCTTCTCTTTCTCCTTGTCTTCGTCCTTATATTTCTTCTTCATATTCCTTTACTGAATCTGCCTTACTACTGGGATGAAGCCGGTTATTTCATTCCGGCCGCGCGCGACATCCTTTTAACCGGAGACTTCGTCCCACGCTCAACGCTCTCGAACGCGCACCCGCCGCTTGTGATGGCGTATCTCGCTCTGTGGTGGAAAATCTTCGGTTATAGTTTTACGGTAACGCGCACCGCAATGCTTGTCGTCGCCGCGTTTGCGCTCACTGGAATCTTTCATCTCGCCAGACGCGCAGCAAACCTTTCTGTAGCGATTGCAACCGTCATCTGCACCGCTCTTTACTCTGTATTCTTCGCGCAAAGCACGCTTGCGCATCTCGACATGACGGCTGCGGCACTGACACTCTGGGGTTTGAATTTTTATCTTCCGCTCACAACGAAAGAGCGCGATGCGGCGAGGGAAATAAAAAACCCGAAAGCGCGCCGCGCGGCGGCCATCATCTTGTTTGCGCTCGCGGCGCTGGCGAAAGAAACCGCGCTGCTTGCGCCGTTAGCTTTAACGGCGTGGGAACTCCTCTGCTGGCTGCTAAGTCGCAAGCGCGAAACTCTCCCGGCGTATTGCGCCGAACGTCACCGCCCCGTGAGATCGCTTTTGCTTCTGCTCGCCGGACTGCCGCTCGCGTTGTGGCTCACTTATCACTATACACGCACCGGATACTTCTTCGGCAATCCCGATTATTTTCGCTACAACGTCGAATCAACATTAAACTTACGGCGCATTTTCTTCACCGCGCGAGAGCGAATCTGGCAAGTGACGGGCTACATGAATTTATACTTCCTCACACTCGCCGCCCTCGTCGCCATGTTCTTTCGTGCGCGTCGTGATGAGAGCGGCGAATGCGAACGCATTCATGTCGCAGCGCAACTCGTGTTCGCCGTTCTCATCGCGGCTTATACAAGCGCATTGTCCGTTGTCGGCGGCGCGGTGCTGGCGCGTTATATGCTGCCTGTCGTACCGCTTGTGATATTGATTTGTGTTTCTACATTATGGCGGCGCGTGCCGTTGTGGAAACCCGTCATCGCGGTTGTTTGCATCGGATTCGCGCTCGCTCTGTTCAAATATCCATCGCACGGCTTTCCTTGGGAAGACAATCTCGCTTACCGCGATTACATCATTCTGCACAGGGATGCGGCGCGCGTGCTCGCCGCCGATTACCAAGACGCGCGCGTGTTGACGGCGTGGCCTGCGAGCGACGAATTAAAAACGCCTTATCTCGGCTACACCGACCGACCGCTTAGGACGGTGTGGATCGAAAACTTTTCGCTTGAGAAATTGCGAGATGCGAAAGCGCATTCAGCCTTCGACGTTGCACTCGTTTACCACAGTAATTCTTCAGTTGCCGATCTCGCGCCGGAAGAAGCCGCGCAAATACTCGGCGGGAACATTGTTTATCACAAACAACGCGACAGACAATGGATCGCTATCGTAGATTTACAAAACCGGAATTCGCCCGACACAAGTCCGTTGTTGTCGTTGCCGCCGCCACGGCAACAATAAAACTTCTTTCGCTCGCTTCAAACATTTATGCCGTTTGAGATTACGCTCGCGCTTCGCTATCTTCGCTCGCGCCGTCGCGGGCGACTCGCGCACATCACTGCTTTCGCGGCCGCCTTCGGCATCTGCCTCGGCGTCGCTGGTCTCATCACGGCGCTCGCGCTCGCGCGCGGCTTCCAAGACGAACTACAAGACAAAATCTTAAGCGGCACGGCGCACCTCACGCTGTTGAGCGCCGACGGCGAACCTCTTGACAATTGGCGCGAAGCCGCAGAGCGCGTGCGCAAAGTAGCAGGCGTTACGGACGTGGCGGCGACAACTTACGAAGGCGCGTTGCTTGTTACTCACAACAATAACTCGACCTACACGATCCTTCGAGGGGTTGATCTTGAATCGGCGCACGCCGTTGCGGAAGCGCGCCGCACGCTTGTTGAAGGTTCGCTCGAATCGTTGCTTCACGATAACGCTGCGGGAGACGAGACGGAGGAATTCAGAGATAGGGGGCGAGGTGAGCAGCAGAGGGAAGTTGCAGTGATCATCGGCGCAGGCTTGGCGGAGCGCGCGGGGCTTCGCGTTGGCGATAAAGCGGAGATCATCACGGGCGGGCGCGCCAAAGATTCTTCTGCCGAGAGCGTGCGCTCGCAAAAGGCGCGCGTCGCGGGATTGTTTCGCTCCGGTCTTTACGAATACGATTCGACGTGGTGTTACCTCTCGCTGGCGGCTGCCGCGCAGGTTACGGGAACGGAGCGGGTCGCCTCGGCTTTGACCGTTGATGTGCGAGATATTTACAAGGTCGTGGAAATAGAAAGAGCGGTGCGCGCAGTCGTTGGCAATCGCTTGACGACGGTGAATTGGCAGGAAGCGAATCGTCCGCTCTTCGCCGCGCTTGCGTTGGAACGCCGCGTTGTCGCGTTTGTGATCGCGCTCATCATGATCATCAGCGCGCTTAACATCACGACAAGTTTGGTGCTGCTCGTGGTTGAGCGGCGCGGAGACATCGCTATCTTGCGCGCGATGGGAGCGCGAGCGTTGAGCGTAATGGGAATTTTTGTTATTGAAGGCGCGAGCGTAGGGATTGTGGGCGCGAGCGCGGGCATACTTTTCGGACTCGCCGTTTGTTTCTTCGGCAACAGTTTTCGATTGGTGCAATTGCCCGCCGATGTCTATTCGCTGACTTATGTTCCATTTCACCCGCGCGCGGGCGATGTTGCGCTGACGTGGCTGGCCGCCTTTGCGATCAGCTTGCTGGCGACTCTTTACCCGGCGCGAAGGGCGGCGCGCGTCCGCCCTGCTGAAACTTTACGTTACGAATGATCTTGCTCAACGATCTACTTGTCGTGAACCGATACTTAGGGTTCGCTCGGAGCTGACGGAAAACGCTAACTGCGAAACGAGACGAACGCGCGCAATTAAACTCCGAGCGTCGCCTCGTGTGATTTCGCAGTCAGTGCTTTAAAGGTCTCATAAGTTTTTTTGATCAATTCTTAGTTCTTACTTTAGGACTCAAACTTTAACGCGATGCCTTCACTCGTCGTGCGTGATCTTCGTAAAGCTTATTCGTCTCCGGCGGGCGCGCGGATTGAAGTGCTGCGCGGTGCTTCGTTCGCGGTTGAGTCGGGCCAGATGGTGGCTGTCGTTGGAGTTTCCGGCGCAGGCAAATCAACGTTGCTTAATTTGCTTGGCGGTTTGGACGCGGCGGACAGCGGAGCGGCGCGGCTTGACGATTTTGAGATCACGCGCGCAGGAGGTGGCGCGTTAGCTCGCTTCCGCGTCCGCGACGTGGGTTTTGTGTTTCAGTTTCATCGCCTGTTAGGTGATCTAACGGCGGTGGAAAACGTCGCGTTGCCGTTACTCGTCGCGCGCCGGAAGAATGCGGAAGCAATGCGGGAAGCTTTTTCGATGTTGGAGCGCGTCGGGCTTCGAGAGCGCGCGGCGCATCTGGCGGGCGAACTGTCGGGCGGCGAAGCGGGGCGCGTGGCGATTGCGCGGGCGCTCGTTCATGCGCCCCGCCTCGTGCTCGCCGATGAGCCGACGGGTAATCTTGATCAGAAGACCGGAGATGAAACAGGCGAACTGCTGCGCGCGCTGTGCTCTGAACGCCAAACGATAACAATCGTTGCCACGCACAACGAACGTCTCGCGCATCTCTGTCATCGCGTGTTTCGTCTGCAAGACGGGCGGCTGGAGGAAGTCTGAAATATAGGAATTTAGCTCTGCGGAAAACAACGGGCGCAGTTTCATATCTGACATCTGGCGGCATCTTCGGTTATAATGCCGAGCGTGCGCTGTAAAGATATGCTCTCTATTGGGCTTTCCGCCCATAGGCGCACATCTTGGAGTCGCAATCATACGCAGAAGTTTTACAATTCGAGGCGGTACTAATACGAATGTTTGAACGCTATACGGAGAAAGCGCGGCGCGTTATATTTTTCGCTCGCTACGAAGCGAGTCAGTTCGGCGCGCCCGCCATTGAACCGGAACACTTGCTCCTTGGCTTGCTGCGCGAAGACAAAAGCTTGACGGCGCGCTTTCTGGTGCGCGCGCAATCTTCTGTTGACGCGATTCGCAAAGAGGTTGAAGGTCGCTCGGCGCTGAGAGAAAAAATCTCCGCGTCGGTCGAATTGCCGCTCTCTTCGACGACGAAGCGCGTGCTTCACTTTGCACATGAAGAATCCGACCGATTGCAGCATCGCCATATCGGAACGGAACATTTGCTGCTTGGACTTTTGCGCGAAGAGCATTCGATTGCCGCCGAGATTCTTTCGGAGCGGGGATTGCGCACAACGGCGGTGCGCGAAGAGGTGGTGCGCTTAAGCGGTGCTGACCCACGCGCCGCACAGAAGAAAGAAACGCCGCACCTCGCCGAGTTCTCGCGCGACCTAACGGATGACGCGGCGAACGATAAACTCGATCCATTAGTCGGGCGCGAAGCCGAGATCGAGCGCGTGGTGCAAATTCTCTGTCGTCGGACGAAAAATAATCCCGTGCTTATTGGCGAACCGGGCGTCGGGAAAACCGCCATCGTCGAAG
>JACDAW010000115.1 GCA_013695245.1 Pyrinomonadaceae bacterium
ATGGCGATCTTCGATCACAACATCCGTTACCGTTTTGAAATCGAAAACACGGGCGACGCGAAACCCGACGAGTTTGTTGACGTCCTCTACTCAAAAGGCTTGGGGCGCACAATGAATCAAACGGCAACCATCGAATTGCCCGGCGGCAAGAAATTCACCGCGCCGACGACTCCATCAAATCAAGAATACAAAGCGCCCGAAATCATCGTGACAAACAACAGTGAGAGCGGCGCATCGTTTTACGCGGGCGTCGCCGACGATCCGTTTTTCCTCGACGACACGGGCGCGAATCGCTTTGTCGCTTCTTCGATTATGAATCCCGGAAGACCCAACAAGTCGCTGCTGTCAGAGCGCGGCGGGCGCGACACTTACGCCGGGTTCAACACACTGATCACGGCCGTCAGCGTTCCCGCGACGATGCTGCGTGGCAAAGCCGGAAATGTTATCGGCATCAATGCGGTTACGCAACGACGAGAGAGACAGCGGATAAAAGATAACGGCGTCGTGGAAGGCGACGGCGATTGGGTGACGGTTGATCGCGACGGCACGCCGCTTGTTAATAATGGACTCGTTCCGCCGCCGCGCAAAGACGAATACAACGCGGCTTCGACCGAAGACGATGCGAAGGGCAGATTCCAAGCCGACATCGTCAAGTCGCTGAAAGGTCTTGGCACGGACGATGCGCACATCGCTATGCTCGCTGAAGCGGCGGTGAAGAAAGGCGACATCCTGCGCCTCGATCTCACCGTTGCGAACAGAGGTTCGGGCGGCGGCAATAACCGGGATGGTGGCTTCGGAAAGATGGGCGGACGCCGCCTGCAAGACGACGTGGTTGACATGACCTTCACGATTATCAACAACGGGCAACCGCTCGGAGACCGTGTCAACGGCAACGACGTTGCGTTTCGCAATCAGTTTCCGTTCGTCGCCGATCCGGTGCAACCTTTCCCGCCGGGTAGCGGCGCAGACGACCGCACGCGACAGTAACAATTGTCTTCAACCTCAGTTCGCGCCGCCAAATTTCAAGCGAGAAGATTGAGCGGCGCGAGCGACAGTCCTTAAAGCGTGAAGGATGAACGCGCGCGAATCAACATTGATCATGCGTTCATCCTTTACGCGCATCCTCGTTATTATGCAGCGATTAAATTTTAAATTTGTTCTTCTCTTCGCGGTTGTCTGCGCAGCTCTGTCGGCGGGCGGCTGCGGGTACGATCCGGCTTCGCGCGTAACGAGTTCGCGCGCCGCCGCGCCCGCGCTGCCTCCCGCCGCGCCGCTCGAAGGAGGTGATCGAGCGGACGATGCCGCGATTCGCGCGCTCGAAGAGCGCATCAAACGCGACCCGGAGGATCACGCCGCGCTCAACAGACTCGCGGGCTACTACCTTCAGCGCGCGCGTGAGACGGGCAACGCCGACTACATCGATCTCGCCGCCCGCGCCGCCCGCCGCTCGCTCGCTTCCGTGTCCGAAGTTCGCAACACCAGCGGTCTCGCCGCGCTCACGCAAGCCGAGTTTGCAGCGCACGACTTCGCCCTCGCGCGCGACCACGCGCTTCAGTTAACGAAACTCGATCCGGGCAAAAGTTATTCATTCGGCTTGCTCGGCGACGCCCTGCTCGAACTCGGCGACTATGACGCGGCAGAGAGCGCCTTCCGGCAAATGGAGCGGGTAAACGGCGGCATCGGCCACAGCAGCGAAACGCGAAGGGCGCGTCTCGCTTTCCTGCGAGGTGACGCGGCCGGCGCAAATCGTCATCTTAAGAACGCGCTTGCGCTCGCGCTCGACCTGCCCGTTCCATCGCGTGAAGCCGTCGCTTGGTATCGCTGGCAACTCGGCGAGATCGCATTCGCTACGGGCGATTACGAAACCGCCGAACGACATTACCGCGATGCGCTCGTCACCTTCCCGGATTACTTTCGCGCGACCGCCGGACTCGGTCGCGTTCGCGCCGCGCATGGAGACGTGACGGGCGCAATCGAACACTACGAGCGCATCGTTAATCGTCTTCCCGATCCGGTGTTCGTCGCCGCGCTCGGTGATTTATACAAGCTCGCCGGACGCGAGCGGGAGATGAACGCGCAATATAATCTCGTCGAGCAGATCGCGCGGCTCAACGCGGCGAACGGCTCGCTCTACAATCGCCAACTGTCTCTCTTCTACGCTAACCACGACATCAAGGCGGAAGAAGCTTACGCGGGCGCAATGGGAGAATATCAACTGCGGCATGATGTTTACGGGGCGGATGCCGTCGCGTGGACGGCGCTCAAAGCGGGCAAACTCGCCGAAGCGCAAGCCGCGATGCGCGAAGCCCTGCGGCTCGGCACAAAGGACGCCGCTTTGTTTTATCACGCTGGAATGATCGCACGCGCCGCAGGTGATAAAGCGACTGCCCGCGACTATCTCCAGCGTGCGCTCACACTTAATCCGCAGTTCGATGCGTTACAGGCTTTGATCGCTAGGCAAGCTCTCGAAGACCTGTCTTAACACGATTACCACCTTTGTTTGCAAAGACAACGAGAGAAGGAGAAGGAAACATGTTCAGCTTAAGAAACAACAAATTTGTGAGAACCGCCCTCCTCGCAACAATAGCCCTTGCGATCTCAGTAATGCCTGTGCCGTTAACCGACGCTTCCGACCACATTGACTCGCCGACAGTCGCCCATGATAAAGGCTCCGATATTAACGACATGTACTTGTTCCTCGATCCGAACGACAATTCGAGGGTGGTTTTGATTATGACCATTAACCCGTTCTTGATCTCGTCGGAGATCATCGGTCAGTCCATCTTCGACCACAACATCCGCTACCGCTTCGAGATCGAAAACACCGGCGACGCGCGCCCGGATAGGTTCATCGACGTGACCTTCACAAGAGGACTCGGTCGTGAGATGAACCAGACTGCTACTATCCAACTGCCTAACGGTCAAAGCTTCACCGCACCCACGACGCCCGGGCTGCAAGGCGATACACCGCCGGATTTCATCGTCACGAACAATGCGACGTCGGGAGCCAGCTTCTACGCCGGTTCGCCCGATGATCCGTTCTTCCTTGACAACACAGCTGCCAACCGCTTCGTTTTGTCATCAATCCGTAATCCGGGCAACCCCGACCGTGGGGTGTTTCCGGCACGAGCCGGTTTCAACGCCCCCGACGGGTCAGACCCCAATGCGGACGATCAAGGTCAGGTAGGTCGCCCGACTCAAACGAGTCAAAGTCAGGGTCCGGGACGCGACACCTACGCCGGATTCAACACGCTGTTGATCGCCGTCAGCGTTCCGGCGACGATGTTGCGCGGCACCGGAAACATCATCGGGCTGAACGGCGTGACGCAGCGACGGCGTCAGCAGATCGTCAGAAGAGACGGGCAGGTTGTCGGCGTCGGGCCTTATGTGACGGTTGACCGCGAAGGCGTTCCACTCGTCAACAACGGACTCATTCCGCCGCCGCGCAAAGACGAGTACAACGGCGCGACGACGCTTGACGACGCGAATGCGCGGTTCAGAGCCGATCTCATCCAATCGCTCAACAACATCGGCACCAACGAGACCAACCGTAACATCCACCTGAGGATGATTCAGGAGAACGGCGATATCC
>JACDAW010000130.1 GCA_013695245.1 Pyrinomonadaceae bacterium
CGAAAATCGTTGCCTACGCTGCCCTAGGAACTGCGCATCGAATCTGTTCAATTAAAAACGATGTTAACCTAAATAAACAATAACGCTAAAGACGGTTGATATAAAGTTGCTGCGACTCATTTCATAATGTGACTTGTTGAGCATAAAAGCTTTCGTAACTTGACTGTATTTTGCCCGCCGCTAGTTTGTCCGAACGAATCATCCTGATTAAAAAATCTCGAAACTTCTCGGCGCGCGCGTTGTAGTTTTCCTGCTTCAGCAGGCTGTAGAGAGCGACGGCGAAAACGTGCATCCCGTCGTCCTCATAACGCCAACGCTTGCGCGGTTCGAGCGCGATTCCCAAACGTTCGCTGATGATTTGATCGAGTGCCCGTATGCAATTCTCTTCAATGTAGCTTTCAAATGAATTGTATCCGAAATCCGGGTTATGGTTTTTTACCTTGTCCATCAGAAAGGCGTCAGCCTTCAGCGCGGCGACGATTTTACGAAGTTCACCGTCACGTTGCCAATCGTAGGGCGGGTGCATCATTTCATGGATGGCATTGCGCACGAGGATTGGCAGCGGCCATGCGATGTCGGTTAAGAAACGCGTGCCGGTGATACGAATGCCGTGCGGCTGCGAATAGTAAAGCATGTAAACCGTGATCTGGTTTGAAGGGAGCGCGTAACCCAGATGCTTCTCGACTTCGGCCACAACGTTGTACTTCGGTAGTTCCTTTTCCATAGCCGCGATCTTCAAGCGCACTTTCGGCAAAACATTCTCGCGCCAATAATCCTCAAAGCGAATGTCTTTAAGAAAAAGAAAGACCGTCTTTAAGTCCGCTCCGGCAGCTTTAAACTCTCGCCACCCCACCTCGCTATAATAAGGAGTTTGTCGCAAAACGTTCTGCATCGCGCCGGTGTCGTCGAGGGTTTTCAGTAGATCGTCGAGCGTTTCATCGTTTGTCGCCGAGAAGTAAGAGCAAAGAAAGGCGGAGATAATACCTTTGTTGTCGTGTTTGATACGGCGCTTAAGGTTAGCGAGCGCGTTTCGCGCGGCGGGCGTGAGTTGTGGCTGAAATCGTGCGTACTCTCCCTTATAATACTTAACGTAGAAGGGATCGCCCGTAAGGGCATTTAAAAAACAGAGCGTGTCGAATTTGAAGGACGGCAAAGCTCGCCAATCCGTCGTTTGATGAAATTCTGGCTTCCCGGCGAGCGTTGGCAGAGTCGCCTCACTTCCATTAGCTTCCCGCGCCAAATCATGCGGAACCCCCGCAACGCATAGGAGCAGCATCGCAAGTGCAGCATTCAACGCTTGAGTTCTCACGCGGTAAAGTTCCTCAGCATGTAGCACATAAAGTAAGTTTCTAGTTGGTACGCTTAACCGAGCGAAGCTCATGCTTTCAGCGCGGACGTTTGCGCGAGTTTGCCTATGACGCTTGGCGCGGCTGAAAAGGTTTGCCGCTTATTAGATTTTCAAATAAAGCGAACTGCTGCCGTAATCTATCACCGCCGCGTGCGTCTCTAACGCATCCGCGCCGAGCACCGCGTCAATCGGCAGCAAGCCTTTCAACGCACCGGCTTGGTTAACATGTGTTAAGTCTATTGCAAGGAGGGCGCGAATTTGCGGGGCGACGTTTCCGACGACGAAACGAGCGTCTTGTATTTGATGAATCTCCAACTTTGCCGCGCCCGCTCCGCCGCCGAACATCGAGAGCTTCGTCATCGGCAAATTCATCTCGCGCGCCAAGTTGAAATTGAATACGGTGCTTGAAGCGCCCGTGTCAATCAACACTGAAATAGGACGGCCGTTTAAAGAGCCTTTCGTCTGGAAATGCCCGACGCCGTTCTTAGACAAAGGAATCTGTGTATAGCCGTTCTGATTCAAAAATGCGACAAGCGACATGACTTCAATTTGTTTGAACTGATTACGCGCTGAGCGTTACTTGATTTGTTCATCTCTTTCGATGCCGCCATCGCGGATTGAGATCACTCGATGGGCGCGGGCGGCGATGTCGGGTTCGTGTGTAACGACGATGATCGTGTTGCCTTCGGCGTGCAGACGCTCAAACAAATTCATAATGTCGCGGCTCGTCTGCGAATCAAGCGCGCCGGTCGGTTCATCCGCGAGCAGGATTGATGGGTGATTGACGAGCGCGCGGGCGATGGCGACTCGCTGGCGTTGTCCGCCGGAAAGCTCATTCGGGCGGTGCAACATGCGCTCGGTTAAATCAACAGAGGCGAGGGCGTGCTGGGCGCGTTCGCGGCGTTCGGCCGTGGAAGTTCCGGCGTAGATAAGCGGAAGTTCGACGTTGTGCAGAGCGGTTGCGCGCGCAAGCAAGTTGAAGGTTTGGAAAACAAAGCCGACCTCTTGATTGCGGATGCGCGCCAATTCGTCGTCATCCATTTCAGAGACGAGTTTGCTGTTGATCCAGTAGCGCCCGCGCGAAGGCGTGTCGAGGCAGCCGATCAAGTTCATCAAAGTTGATTTACCGGAACCTGAGGGGCCGATGATCGCAAGGTATTCGCCTTTCTGCACGTCGAAAGAGACGCCGCGCAAGGCGTGAACCGTTTCTTCGCCCATCTGATAGGATTTCCAGATTTCGCGCATCGAAATGAGCGACGCGGGCACGGCGTCGTGCGCCAGCAGTTCGGCGCGATCAAGCAAGGCTTCGGGCATCGCTTCAGAGATTCCGGCGAGTGTCGCATCGCTACTGCTCATACTCTGCCTCCGCCGTTTGAGTTAGCGTTTCCGCCTGCGCCCGGTTTGCGCGTCTGGGGTTTGACGACCGTACCGTCTTTTAGATTGCGGAAGACGCGCGTCGGGCCTGTGATGACGGTTGTGTTGGGCGCGAGTCCGTTGGTGATCTCGATGTCGGTTTCGCTTGCAATGCCGGTCGTCACTTCGACGAACTTCACTTTGTTGTTTTCGAGAATGTAAACGCCCTTCGTCGTCTTCGGGTGGTCAACCGGAGTCGGTGCGGGCGCGCTACCGGGCACGGGCGACGACGCTCCGGCGGGTGGTGTCGGCGCTTTCTCAATGATGGCCGTGAGCGGAACGGCTAAAACGTTCTGCTTAACTTTGGTGACGATGGTAGCATCCGCCGTCATGCCCGGTTTAAGCGCGTTACGCACCTCGTCGGGCATGTTGCGCATCTCGATAATAACTTTGAACTCTTTCGCTTCCTGCACGTTGACGCGATTCGAGATGCCGCCCGTCTGCGTGTCGGATTTGCCGACCGCGAGCGGATTCTTCTGCGTCA
>JACDAW010000102.1 GCA_013695245.1 Pyrinomonadaceae bacterium
TGTTGAGTCCGATCATGCGATTCGCCCCGTGATCAATCGAACCGAGACGCGAACAGACGTTGACAATCGGCTCGCCGAGCGTCTTCCACACCGCGCCGCCCCAGCCCGCATCAAACGCGCGCTCCACCATCGAACCCATATTCGTCGGCGGTGCAGACGCCAGCCAAAACGGATTAGGGGATTTGATGCCTGCGAAATTAACGCTCAGTTCCGCCATAAGATTTCACTCCTAAAGTTTGTGCTGGTGTCGCCGGACTGTCATACGCCGCAGGTGTTGCAAGCGGCATCTCGCCATGAATCTTTTCAATGAAGGGAACGCGCGCTCCGGCGAATTCAACATGCTCGCCCGTCAACGCTCCGTGAATCCCTTGCGCGGCTAACTTGCCCGCTTGTGCGGCGTCAACGGCTTCGCGTCCGCCGTTGACGCAATCGCCGCCTGCAAAGAACTTCGGATTCGTCGTCTGCATCGTTTCGGTGTTAACAACGATGCGCCCCGCCGCATCGAGTTCGATGCCCCCAATCTTTTCCAAAAACGCGCGCATCTTACTTTGTCCGAGGGCTTTAATAATCATGTCGCATGGAATATCAAACTCCGAGCCAGCGACAGGTTGCGCCGCGCGCCGCCCCGAAGCATCGGGCGCACCCAACTCCATACGCACGCAGCGCAACGCGGCAACGCCTGAATTATCCGCGTTCGCAATAATCTCAACCGGCGCAGTCTGCCAACAAAACTCGACCGCATCCTTTTTCGCTAACTCATACTCATATTTGTAGGCAGGCATCTCGCGCTCCGAACGGCGATAGATCATCAGCACACGTTCAGCGCCGAGCCGCTTCGCTTGCGTGACGGCATCCACGGCCGTGTTACCCGCGCCGATGACGGCAACAGTGCGACCGAGCGGAACGCTCTTCCAATCGCGCGTCTTGATGCGTGCGATGAAATCAAGCGCATCATAAACGCCCGACAGGTTTTCGCCGGACACATTCAAGCGCGCAGTTGCGCCCAATCCAGTGCCGAGAAAGATCGCATCATGATTCGTTTGAAGTTCTTCCAGAGAAACGTCACGCCCCACTTCCGTGTTCATCTTGAATTCTACGCCGAGACGCTCAACCATCCCTGCTTCACCGACGGAAATCCCTTGCGACATCTTATATTCCGCCATGCCGTAGGTGTCGAGTCCGCCGGGAAGCGCGCGCCGATCATAAATCGTCACGGCATAACCAAGCCGCGCGAGATACGCCGCGCACGAAAGCCCTGCGGGGCCTGCGCCGATAACGCCAATTGACTTGCCGTTTGAATCGCCCGGCCGGAAAAGCTCAAGTCCCTTGCTCATCGCATCGTCAGTCGCATAACGCTGTAGCCTTCCGATCTCGATAGGCTTATCCATTAGAGTTTTTTCAACGCACGCGCCCTCACACAAAACATCAACCGGACAGACGCGCGCACACGTCGCGCCAATCGGGTTGGCGTCGAAAATCACGCGCGCCGAGCCTCTTAGATTTCCGCTTGCGATCTTTTTGATGAATGCGGGCACATCAATGTGCGTTGGGCAGGCGCGCGTGCACGGGGCGTCGTAACAATAAACGCAGCGATTAGATTCGAGAATCGCTTCGGCTTGCGTGAGTGGCGGCGCGATCTCGCGGAAGTTGCGCTCGATTTGTTCGATGTTAAGCGGGGAATTGTGTATTACTGACATGGATTTAGATTCCAAAGTTAAAGTTCAAATGCAAAAGCTCAAACTTGAGACTGCGGATTCGCGCCCTCAAGTTTAAGGATATGGGAGAGAAGAGTTGTTTTAATCTGCTACGAGCGGCCCATAAGTGTCGGGTCGGCGGTCGCGGAAGAACTGCCATGTGTTGCGCACTTCCCGGATCATGTCTAGGTCAAGATCGGCAACGACGAGTGCGTCCTTATCGCGCGGCGCTTCCGCTACGAACTGACCGCGCGGATCGCAGAAATAACTTTGACCGTAAAATTCTCCGATGTCCCACGGCTGTTCATGTCCGACGCGATTGATCGCGCCGATGAAATAACCGTTGGCGACGGCGTGCGCGGGCTGTTCCAATCGCCATAGATATTCTGAAAGTCCGGCAACCGTCGCCGAAGGATTAAAGACGATCTCCGCGCCGTTTAACCCAAGCGCGCGCGCGCCTTCGGGGAAGTGTCGGTCGTAGCAGATATAGACGCCGATGCGCGCGTAAGCCGTCTCGAACGTCGGGTAGCCGAGATTGCCCGGCTTGAAATAAAACTTCTCCCAGAAGCCGGGCGCGACGTGCGGAATGTGGTTCTTGCGATACTTGCCCAAGTATTTTCCGTCGGCATCAATCACTGCCGCCGTGTTGTAATAAACGCCCGTGATCTCTTCTTCATAGATCGGCACGACGATCACCATGCCGTGTTTCTTTGCTACTTCCTGCATCAAACGCACGGTCGGCCCGTCGGGAATCTTCTCAACCGCTTCGTACCAGCGCGTCTGCTGCTCGGCGCAAAAGTAAGGCGTCGTGAACACTTCCTGCATACAGAGAATCTGCACGCCCTGACGCGCGGCATCTTCGATTAAAGCCAGATGCTTTTCGATGTTGGCGCGCTTGATCTCTTCAATCGGCGCGTCGGTTGGTGCGGCGTTAGTGGCTTGAATAAGCGCGCATTTAACTGTGCGTGGCATGTG
>JACDAW010000153.1 GCA_013695245.1 Pyrinomonadaceae bacterium
CTTGTTGAACCTTTCTGTGGCGGACTTGCCGTTGCGCTTGGGCTAAAACCCGAACATGCTTTATTGAACGACGCGAACCCGCACTTGATAAATTTTTACAAGCAAGTGCAACGCGGACTTGTGATTACGATTGAGGCTCGTAATGATGAAGCAACGTTTTATCGTCACCGTGAACGCTTTAATGAAATTATCAGAGCGGGTGAAGAGCAAAGCGCGGAAGCGGCGCAACTCTTTTATTACCTCAATCGCACGTGCTTCAACGGCTTGTGTCGCTTTAATCGGCGCGGCGAGTTTAATGTTCCGTTTGGCAGTTATAAAACCATCAACTATGCAACTGACTTTGACAAGTACCGTGAGTTATTCAATCGCTGGACGTTTACGAACGGGGATTTTGAGAAGCTCGAAATTGAAGCAACGGATTTCATCTACGCCGATCCGCCTTATGACGTAGAGTTTACGACTTACAGCGCGGGCGGATTCTCGTGGGACGATCAAGTGCGCGTCGCGCGATGGTTAAGGGCGCAAACCGTCCCGATTGTTCTTTCCAATCAAGCGACGCCGCGCATCGTCGAGTTATACACAAGCTTAGGATTTGAGATAAGTTATCTTGATGCGCCGCGTAGGATTAGTTGCACGGGAGATCGGACGGCGGCGCGGGAAGTTATAGCGGTAAAGAATTTGTTTGAGCCGATCAGCCACAGACAGGAAGGCTCTGCACGAAATTACTTTTCTTCTCTTCCTGTCACCAACAAATAAGAATAAAGCGAAACACCTGTGAGCGCGGCGATGCCGAATTTTATGAAAGGGCTGATCTCGGCGGGCGAGATGAAGCCTTCGATGATGCCCGCGATAACGAGCAATGGGACGCAGCCGATGACAAGTCGGACGGCTTCTGCGCCGCGTTGTTTGAGAGAGTCGGCGCGCGTGAGGTCGCCGGGCAAAAGAAGCGCGCTTCCGATCAGAAGTCCTGCGCCGCCCGCGATGAAGATACACGTTAGTTCGATGACGCCGTGCCCTGACATGAAAGCCACTAACTCGTTGCCGAATCCGGCGCGATAGGTGAGCGCGAGCACCGAGCCGATGCTTGCGCCGTTGCGTGCTAAAACAATGAGCGTGCCGATGCCGAAAGTTGCGCCCAGCGCGAAGGCGTAAAAGGTGACGCCGATGTTGTTTGTGCCGATGTAGCTTGCGCCGACTTGGTTGGCGTCGTTGAGTCGCTTCCACCAGCGCGTTCCCGTGTTGATAACGAGTTCGCGGAAGTAAGGTTCAACGCCTGCGAGTTCGGAAAACTCTGCGTCGCGCCACGATCCGATGAAGCCGATGACGGCGAAAAGCATAAAGACGAGAAAGGCGGTCGCGGTAAACTTCCACGTGCGGCGGAAGGTTTGCGGAAACTCGCGCGCGAAGAAGTTACGCAGGCGTTGTCGGCCCTCTTGCGCGTCAGCGCGGTAGATGCGGCCGTGCGCGCGGATGACGAGGCTGTTGAGGTAACTGACGAGGCGCGGGTCGCGCGATTCGGCGCGGGCGATTGCAAGGTCAGACGCGGTGCGGCGGTAGATGCGCCCAAGCTCGCGCACCTCTTCGCGGTGTAATCTTCTGAGGGTGGCAGTGTCAAGCAACTTCAATAAATCTTCCAAACGCTGCCACGCGCTCTTACGCTCAGTAATAAATCGGTCGGATGTTGGCATGAAGCGAAAGCACGGGAATTCAGAGGTCGGGAAAGATTATACACATATTCCCCGAACGCGGAAATTAGGTTTAATTGGTAAACCCCTTGGTTTTCGTGAGAAAGAGTCGCACCTAAAAGTTAATTGACAAACATAAGTAAAAAATGTTTAATAACGCCGTCAGCCTGTCTGTTCTTGAAGGCGACGTTGATCTTACAAACTTTCCGCTCATATTTCTGTGATCTGAGAAAGCCAACAGTTTAAGCGCCAACCTCATTGCCCCGTAATTGATTTTTCAAATTGAGCTGTATTGATCTTCTCGCCTTGCAGCTTTTGAAATCGCAGTTGGAATCATTCACGCTTTTGTGCCACGCCCGAATGCTTCCTGCATTTTCCCATTTATCGCGCGCATCTTGAGCGCAGCCTGAATTCCTCACTAAAGTCATCCGCAGTGATGCGGTTAAATAAAAATAGCAGTCTCGCCGTTTCTGCTGCGAGTTTGCTCTGCTACCAGAAGTTAAGGAGCCAATGTGATGAAAAAGAATTTCTTCGTCCTCGCCGCCCTCTCACTACTCACCATCGTTTCGGTCAACACCCATAAAGCCAACGCACAAACATGTCCGAACATTGAAGCGTTCGGCACACGTCAACCGCGCCCGGTTAACAACTCTCTTCAATCGCAAATCGAAGTTACTTACTTCACCACCGACGATCCCAACGCATTTCTTTCCGAAAGAGCCGGAATCAGTCGCAGCGCGAGTCAAGTGAAACTCAGCACCGGACAGTTTCTCGCAAGCATTGAGAGGCTCCAGAGAGAGGGAACTGCGAGCGTAACTAAGCGGCAGTCGGCCGTTTCCTTTCTGGGCGAAATGGCCGAACTCAATTTGGAGCGCGAACCCGTCAACGCAAACGCGAGAATGACAAATGCAAGCTTAACAGCGAAGAATCCAAACTACATCTTCGGCTTAAATCGTGAAACGGAAGTTAGCGTTTATCAAGGCTCTTCATTTGATGGCGATTACTATCGCGTCAGGATGCTCTCTTCGTTCATTAACGTCACAACTCACGGCGCCCGCAAAACGGTGGACTACGACGCGAATCTTCTGCTTAAACCCGGCGTGACCGCAGTGTTCAAACTAATGAGCGATGACGAAATCAAACGCAGCGGCACAGCGCGCAGCTACATCGCCGTCACCTTACGCTCGGTTAATGCGGTGAATTTAGCAACGGCGATGGCGCGCAGGTAGCGTCGCACCTGTATCGAGATAAACGAGCGCTGGTAGAGCTTAAATCGGTTATATCAGCGGAAACGATAATACAAATGAAGCCGTTTCTTTACACACTTGTTATTGCTGCCTGTCTCTCATTGATGCTTTGGGCGCAACCGACGACTACCACGGCCAAAGGCGTGGTAGCCGGAGCAAGCGGCAACGGCAGTGTCCCTTTGATGCCGGAGCAATGTCGTCCGGGCAAGACCTCGCCGGAAACGCTCGGCTGGCGCTGGAAGCCCGGCACAGTGGTTAAGGTTTATTTCTTGAAAGATAACTTCACTGAAGCTGAAACAGACGCGCTCGCCCACGCCGTCAAAAATTGGAACGACGCGCTGCGGGAAATAAATTCTCGCGTGTTTTTAGTTGATAGCGGCACGCGCGAAGAAGTTGCGACAAGTAACGCAAGCATCACGGTGCTGCGCGGCATTCCGCGAGTGAAGAAACGAGTAGGAGAAACGAGATTCTATTCGATGTCAAACGGCGTGATTCGCTTAGTGATAACGATTAACCCCATCGTCACCGATCTAAATGCGCTCACAAGTTTGATGACGCATGAACTCGGCCATTCCTTAGGCCTCGCCGATTGCTACAAATGCCGTCGTGGAACCACCGCAATGGCCGCATTCAAATCTCACAATCAAGGCAATGACGTTCACAGTCCCAGCGCGTGTGATAAATACGTTGTCGCGCTCGGCTACGCAAACGAAACAAACACGCAAGCGCGTGTCGAACAAATTCAACAAGGGCACTAGCAATCAGCGTCGCCGACGGCCTTGTTTTAAGCTTTGTATGAAAGGAGCAGATAAAAGTCTGCTCCTTTCTTTTTTGAGCTTCGCACATCGAGTAAGATACGCCCAGTAAACCTTGAGCTAATAAAACGAAAGATATGTCCTAGTCAGCATTACAACTAAAAAGAAGAGTTGTTCGCTTAAGCAGAGGATCGTAACTTAATGGGCGGGGAAATCTTGTGGAACGTTTAGTCGAGTGTGTGCCCAACTTTAGCGAAGGGCGCGAGTTTGAGATCGTTGACCGACTCGTGAGCGCCATCGAATCGGTCGGCGGCGCAGTTGTCCTTAACGTTCACACGGATGCGGATCACAATCGCTCAGTGATCACTTTTGTCGCTTCTCCGAAATTTGTTGTCGAAGCCGCCGTGCGAGTTGTCGTGCGCGCCGCCAAACTTATTGATATACGCGCGCACAAAGGCGAACACCCGCGCTTCGGCGCAACCGACGTGCTGCCGTTTGTTCCCTTGCAAAACATTTCAATGGATGAATGCGTAAAGCTCGCGCATGAAGCGGGCGAACGCATCTGGCGTGAAGCGAAAATTCCGGTTTACTTCTACGAACGGGCGGCGCTTCGTCCAGAGCGCGCGCGTTTAGAAACGGTACGACGCGGCGGGCTTGAAGCTTTGCGTAGTGAGATCGAAACGAATCCTCTTCGCGCGCCAGACATCGGAGAACGGAAGATTCACGAAACGGCGGGCGCAATCATCATCGGCGCGCGTTCTCTCTTAATCGCCTTCAATATAAATTTGCGCACGAACGACATTGAGATCGCGCGCCGGATTGCGCGCGTCCTGCGCGCTTCAAACGGCGGACTGCCCGATGTAAAAGCTCTCGGCATCAATTTACAGGAGCGAGGAATCGTACAGGTTTCGATGAACTTTGTTAATTACGAGCGAACGAATCTTCATCAGGCGTTTGAAATCGTGCAGCGTGAAGCCGCGCAATGCGGAGTTGAGATCGCGGGCAGCGAGATCGTCGGACTCATTCCGCAAGCGGCGCTTGAGAGCGCGACGGCGCATTCTTTACAGATCGAGAACTTTTCCCCAAACCTTGTGCTCGAAGATCGCATCAAGTTTGCGTTTGAGAAGTTAAAACAAAAAAACGAGCTGCGGTGAAAACAACAAAACCGCTTCCAACTCACAGGTGTCGTCTGAAAAACGAAACGATCTTCCAGCCATAAAGATACTTCCAAGGAG
>JACDAW010000161.1 GCA_013695245.1 Pyrinomonadaceae bacterium
GTCCTGAGACGGGCGACACGTGGCTCCTGACGGATGCAGGCTACAACTTGCTGCTTTCGATGAATAATTACAAGTGGTACTACCACCTCATCTCCGCGACGCGCGCCGACCATTCAGTTAATGCCGAATACAAAGTCGCGGGGCCCCTCTGTGATTCCGGCGATGTTTATTTCGACATCGAGCGCGAAGGGCGCTTGCCCGATTACCGCAAACTCCCCGCAGACGTGCTTCCGGGCGAACTGCTCGCACTCCTCAACAGCGGCGCTTACTCGCTCGCCCAAATGTTTCCCTACAACGGACGCCCCCTGCCCGCCGCCGTCATGGTACGCGACGCCGGAAGAGTTGACCTCATCCGTCGCCGCGACTCCTATGAAGATTTGATCGCAGGCGATGCGTGGTGAGCAAGAGACCGTTTAACTTGTAGTTAATTTGCTTTCGCGTAGCAAGTCATATTGGTATGAATGAACAGTATAGAAATTTTGCCAAAAAGCTTGACCCGACGGTGAACAGGCTTTATGAAATCCTCAGAATCGAGAAGAGCGAGGATGAATTGAAAATCGTTCTTGGATGTAGTGAGGATGCGGCTGGTTACAAATGTGTTTATTTTCGAGGTGTCACCAATTACAATGTCGAAACGTTAAGCGAAGAAGACACCGATAATCTCCCTCAGACATTCAATTCCTTTGATTACTTTGTTAATTCTCCGAGCGGAGAGATTTACCGATGGATATTATTGGGTGATGAATGCGAATGGTCATTCAGCGCACCCTACCCTGAAGTGATGGATTGTTAATCATGCTGTATCTTAACAAGTCATTTGAGCCGCCCGCCCGATAGCATCCTTCTTAAGATGCTTCCTTGCGTTCAGGTTAGATGACATTCGTGAGCAGCGGCTCGATTCTGGCGTTCAGTGGCATCTGTATTGAAAACGTCGGCTATGCTAAACTTCGCGCTTGAGGAGGTTGATATGAGCGGAAGTATCACAGTGGAAATACCGGAAAAAGAGGCATCTTCTCTTGAAAGTGCGCTTGATGAAGCTCTGACGGCGTTGCGTGGCATGGACGATGAAGAAAGTCGCGCGCGTGAAGAAAGAATCGTTCGCTTGCGCGCGGAAACTCATGTCTTGATGGAGCAGATTCGGAAAGAGCTTCATGTGGAAGAAACTTTATGAATTGCTGGAGCGGCTCGTTACTCTGTCGCAGCGAGTTTCCCGTCAAGAAAAACAGATCGAAGAGTTGCGCCAAGAAGCGCGCGAGTTGACGGGCATGGTGCATCGGCTGGCAATGGAAGTTAATCGTTTAGCCGACCGTCAAACTTCTGAACGCGAGAAGATGCAGCTTTGGGTTGAGAATCAGATGCTTCGGTTTGAAAGGCGTTTGCCGCCAGCGCGTTCTAGCGAAGATAATTCTTCTACCGAGAAGGAGTAATTTCCCTCATAATATTTGCAGAGACTTCCGCTCACACCTTGATATAAACTCTCTTCCGATAAAGCAAACCCATCAGCGCGAGCCAGAGCAAGACGTAAGTGATCGCAAAAAGAAGCGAAGCGTTGATGGGCGTCGCCCACGAAGCGAAAAGATGGTCGTACAGATATTTCCAAGCCGTGACGGTTGTGCCGTCCGCCTGCGTGAGCTTCCATAGAATTAAAATCTTCGTGAGTAATCCTGAGAGCACAAAGACGGCGAGCGCGTTGACGCCGAAGACAACGAACGGCGTCGCCCAACGTTTGTAGCCTTTGATGTCAATCGTCCAGATGCACAGGGCGAGTAATTGAAGCGCCATGCCTGCGGTGAAGACGACGTAAGAACTCGTCCACAGTGCTTTATTGATCGGAAACCAAGAATGCCACGCCCAGCCTGCCACGACCGCACACGCACCCGCGACGAACATTCCCGCTACCTTTTCATACTGCGATTTTTCCGCGCGCCTTAACCAGTGCCCGGTCAGCACGCCGCACAAGGTGGTGACGATTGCCGGAATCGTGCTCAAGATTCCTTCCGGGTCATAGACCTTTGCGGTTTTCCAAATGTGTCCTGCTAAAAGCGTGCGGTCAATGTAAGCGGCGAGGTTGCCTTCCTTTGAGAGATCGCCCGCGCCAAAACCCGGAACAGGCACCAGCATCATCAGCACCCAATAAAGAAGAAGCAAAATGATGCTGATCAAAATTTGCGTTCTTACCTTCGTGTTCAGAAAAATGATTGACGCAAAAAAGTAACAGACGGCGATGCGTTGAAGCACGCCGGGAATGCGGATCGTCGAGAGATTAAAATATGGGAATCCGGCGAGAAAAAGTCCGAGCAAGAATATGATGAGCGTGCGCCGGATGATCTTTATGTATAAATCTCTCTGCGAGCCGCCCGTCTCCGTTCGTTTGGCGAAGGCGAGCGTGACGGAGACACCAACGATGAAGAGGAAGAACGGAAAGATCATGTCGGTCGGCGTCCAGCCGTGCCACGCGGCGTGTTCGAGCGGATCGTAGATGTGACTCCACGAGCCGGGATTGTTGACGAGGATCATCCCGGCAATGGTTAGCCCGCGAAACACGTCGAGCGCGAGGAGACGCTCCGCCCGCCCGTTTGCTTCCCGCTTCTCAAACGATTCGCTCATAAACTTTTCTCCGAGACTTGCGCGGCACAACAATCCGTTAAGGATGTTGCGCTTGAACCACGCGCTGCTTTATTGTGACAAGCAGATTGATGGGACGCTTTTGTGTGCGCGAAACGTCCATCACGTTCGTTCTTAAAGTGTCAATAATACTCCCGGATCACGTCAGGCGGGAAAGTAAAATTCTGTAAGGAAAGAGAAACCCCGTGTCTTTAATGCTGCAAGAGATCGCCGAGCAACCGGCGGCGCTTGAAAAGACGATCACGGAAGAGAGAAGCAAGGTCGAACGTCTCGGCCAGTTTCTGCGCAAGCGTGGAGTGAACCTGATCGTGCTCGTCGCGCGCGGCAGTTCCGATAACGCCGCGCTCTTCGGCCGTTATTTATTGGAGACGATGACCGGCATCCCCGTCTCGCTCTCCGCGCCGTCGGTTCACACGCTCTACAATGCGAAGCTGAAATTGCAAGGCGCGCTCGTCATCGGCGTTTCGCAATCCGGCGAGGGCGAAGATATCAACCGCGTGCTGGAGAATTGCCGCCACGCCGGAGCTTACACCGTCGGGATCACAAACGAAGCCGATTCGACGATGACCGGCGTGGTTGACGAGACGCTTCTGATGCACGGCGGGCGCGAACGCTCCGTCGCGGCGACGAAAACCTTCACCGGACAGATGATGCTCTTTCACATGCTGGCACACTCTCTGGGCGAAGCGAACACATCTTCAAACAATACTAATGTGCGCCTTGCATTTGAAGCGATCCCCGAATGGACAAATCGCGCTCTCGCCTTGCGCCCGCAGATCGAAAGGCTCGTTGAGCGTTATGTCTTTATGGAGAACTGCGTCGTCGTCGGGCGTGGACTTCTTTACGCGAACGCATACGAACTCGCGCTCAAGTTGATGGAGACGTGCTACGTCGTCGCTGAACGATTTTCCTCCGCCGACTTCCTGCACGGCCCGCTCGCCATGGTCGAACGTCACTTCCCTGTCATCCTGTTCGCCGCGCCGGGTCGCACTTCGGAGAGCGCAAAGATTTTGCTCGAACGCTTGCAGGAATTGCACGCTGACACGCTCACGATCACGGGCGACGCGGAACTCGCCAAACTCTCGACGCGCAGCATCGCGTTGCCGAATGAGATCGACGAGTTTCACGCCGCGATTCCCTACATCGTGCCGGGTCAACTGTTCGCCGCGCTGCTCGCCGACGCGAAAGGCTTAAATCCCGATGCGCCGCGTTCGTTGTCAAAGGTAACGCGCACGTTGTAGAACTCGAATATTTAGCGCGCTTCTGTTATGCCGATTATCAACATTCATTCAATTTCCCCTGAAGAAACACGCCCGTTGCGACGCGCGGTTTTGAGACCCGATCAGTCGCCTGAGGAATCGATCTATCCGGGAGATGATGCTCCTGACACGTTGCATCTTGGCGCTTACCTGAACGGTGAAACAGTTGGCGTAGCTTCCCTCTATCACGAACCGCCGCCGGGCGAAGATGATGAAACCGCATGGCGTCTGCGCGGTATGGCAATTCTGCCGCAGTTGCAGCGACAGGGCTACGGCAAAGCGCTACTAGAGCGATGTCTCGCTCACGTTTCGGCGCAGGGCGGAATCACGTTGTGGTGCAACGCGCGAACAACTGCGGCGGAGTTTTATCGTGCGTCCGGTTTCGAGGTGATTGGCGAGGAGTATGAGCTACCCGGAATCGGAATGCACTACATGATGCGACGTCGTTTAGCCGATTCGCAGTTGGAACGTTGAATCAAATTTCCGCTTTAAGACGTTAACGACAACTTGTGGACGAGCTAATCAAAAGTTTGCGCACGTTGTAAGCCAGCGCACGTGCTTTGCACGTTGATTCTTTATGGATGATCTGATCGAACAACTGCGCGCGATGCTCGGTCAAGACGGCGTGCTTTCGGAAACAAGCGAACTGCTCGTCTATGAATGCGACGGCTTGCCGCAGCATAAAGCGCGCCCGCGCGCCGTCGTCTTTCCGCGTTCGACGGAAGAAGTGGCGGACGTGTTGCGTCTGCTTGCGCGCGAGCGCGTTCCGTTTGCGCCGCGCGGCGCAGGGACAGGACTCTCCGGCGGCGCGTTAGCACTTAATCAGGGTGTGATCATCGAACTCGCACGGATGCGGCGTCTCATCAACCTCGACGCAGAGAATCGCACGGCGCGCGTCGAAGTTGGAATGACCAACGCGCAAGTATCGCGCTGTGCCGCGCCCTTTAATCTTCACTACGTTCCCGATCCTTCTTCCGGCGCGACCTGCACCATCGGCGGCAACATCGCCGAGAACGCGGGCGGCATTCATTGTTTGAAATACGGCATGACGGTTGACCACGTGCTCGCGGCGCGCGTTGTGTTGGCTAGTGGCGAGATAATAGATTTAGACAACATGCAGACGCCGGGCTACGATCTGCTCGGCGTCTTCATCGGCTCGGAAGGCACGTTTGGCATTGCGACGGAAGCGACGCTTCGTTTAACTTCAACTCCTCCCGCCGTGCGCACGCTGCTCGCAGATTTTTCGGAAGTTGACGACGGCAGCCGCGCCGTCTCCGCGATCATCGCCGAAGGACTTGTGCCCGCCGCGCTGGAGATGATTGACGGAGCGACGATCCGCGCCGTCGAAGCGAGCGTCTTTGCCGCCGGATTGCCTTTAGACGCCGGAGCCGCGTTGCTCATCGAACTCGATGGGCTTGAAGCGGGATTAGACGAAGAGGCAGAGCGCGCGGAAAGCATCTGCCGCGAACATGGAGCGCGAAACGTGCGGCGCGCGGCGGATGAACATGAGCGTAAAAGATTTTGGATGGCGCGCAAGGGCGCGTTCGGCGCGATGGGACGGATCGCGCCTGACTTGATGCTGCAAGATGCGGTCGTGCCGCGCTCGCGCCTTCCCGAAGTTCTCGCCGCAACTTATCGCATCGGCGCGAAATACGATTTGCGCGTCGCCAACGTCTTTCATGCGGGCGACGGCAACCTGCATCCGTTCATCTGCTTTGACTCGCGCGATGCCGAACAAGTCAGGCGCGTCAAAGAAGCGGGGCGCGAGATGATGGAATGTTGCGTGCAGGCGGGCGGCACGATCACGGGCGAGCATGGCGTCGGGCTTGATAAAAGCGAATATCTTCCGCTCATCTTCTCCGCGACGGACATGGACGCGATGCTTCGCGTGCGCGCCGCCTTTGATCCGTCTGGCTTATGCAATCCCGGCAAGATCATTCCCGTCGCGCGCAGTTGCGGCGAAGCTCGCGGCGCAAGATCGAAGGCAGCGATACGACAAGAAGAGTCAGCAGCAACGCATAACACGGTTGCTATCGCAGACTCACAAAAGTTACCGCTTCAACAAACGCGCGCACCACAACAAAACGTAGATTCAACTTTTGCTCATGCGATTGACGACGTAACGCAAACCTCGCGTAATACTTCGATACGTAAAATCGGCACTTTCAATTTTGACGCTGCGCATCAAAGACTCGCGCAGATTGTCGGCGCAGAGAACGCAAAAGCGGCGAACGATGATCGCAAGCTTATCATCGCGCCCGCCTCCGCCGATGAAGCGCGTGAAGCGTTGCGTCTCGCGCATAGCGAAGGGTGGACGATTGCGCCGATGGGCGCGGGGACGTGGCGCGATGCGGGCAACCCATACCACGCCGACCTATTCATCACGACGCGCCGTCTGAATCGCATCATCGAACATGAACCGGCCGATCTCGTGGCGACGGCGGAAGCGGGCGTGCCGCTCGCTCGCTTCAACGCGGAATTAGAACGCGCCGGGCAAAACAGCCAGTGGTTGCCGCTCGATCCGCCTGATGACGGACGTGCGACGCTCGGCGGCATCGTTGCGACGGGAATAGGCGGAGCACAAAGTGTCGGTTATGGTGCGCCGCGCAGTTTTGTGACGGGGATGCGCGTGTTGCTCGCCGACGGAAAGCTTGTGAAAGCGGGCGGGCGCGTCGTGAAGAATGTCGCAGGTTATGATCTCTGCAAACTTTTCACCGGAAGCTACGGCACGCTTTGTTTAATCATCGAACTCACGTTTAAGCTACAACCGCGCCCCGTCAGGGAAACAACTGTCATCGCTTCGGCTGATTCTTACGCTTCCCTGCTCGACGGCGCACGCGCCGTGCTCGCCGCGAATCTTTTTCCCGTCGCGCTTGAAATTCTTTCGCCAACGATGAGCCGTAATATCAATGCGGAAGCTGATCCGACTGCTTTCGCTTTGTTGATACGGTTTGCCGGAAACCCGCAGACCGTTTCTTATCAAATCGAGCGCGCCTGTGCCCTGCTTGAAAGGAAAACGCGCACGATAGTTTCAGAAGACGACGCAAATCTGTGGCGCGACTTGGCGGCGATGCCTTTGCGTTTTCACGACAAACTCATCTGGCGCGCCGTCGTGCGACCCGCCGCGCTCGGACTGTTCCTCGATGCGGCATCGCAAAACGGCGGCGAAGCTTTCTCTGCATCTTCGTGCTGGCACGCGGGCGCGGGCGACGGACGATTGCGCGCTATCAATTCGCTTCCCGCAACGATTGAACCTTGCATCCGTTCGCTCGAAAATCTGCGACGCGAAGCGCAAACGCTCGGCGGCTCGCTCATCGTTGAGAATGCGTCAACTGATATTACGCGCATCTTCGATGCGTGGGGCGACGCGGGTGACTCGGCAGAGTTAATGGGTCGTGTGAAGGCACAACTCGATTCACAAAACATCTTCTCTCCCGGCCGCTTCGTCTCAGGCTGATAGAGAAGGGTGAACGCAGAACGATGAATAAGAAATGCAAACGCTTTGCTCTTACGGTTCATCATTCCGCATTCCTAATTCATCGCCCATCTTTCCTTAGTTTGCATTTATAATCTTATGGAACGCACAATTGTTTGATTTCAAATTACGCGCGGGAAGCGCGCCGCGAATCGTTTGCACGTGAGGAAGCAGAAATGATGAAAGAGATGTTTATTAAAGCCAGCCGAATTGTTTCCGTCATCGTTTTATCGTTCGCTTTTCTGTTCGCGCCCGTTGCAGAGCTGCGACACGGCGCAGTTTCAACCGTCGCCGCCGCATCGCGTCAACCCGTTCGCGCCGCGCATGGGATGGTGGCTTCAACGAGCCGGATCGCCTCGGAAGTCGGTGTTGACGTGATGCGGCGCGGCGGAAACGCGGTTGACGCGGCCATCGCCACAGCCTTCGCGCTTGCGGTCACGTATCCGGCGGCGGGAAACCTCGGCGGCGGCGGCTTCATGATGATCCGCTTCCGCGACGGGCGCACAACCGCGATTGATTACCGCGAGATGGCTCCCGCGGCCGCCACGCGCAACATCTATCTCGACAGAGACGGCAACTTGATCGAAGGCGAAGGATCATCAACCGTCGGCTACCGCGCATCGGGCGTGCCGGGCACGGTCAGAGGCATGGAACTTGCGCTCAAGAAATACGGTTCGGGGAGATTTACGTGGACGCAATTGATCGAACCATCGCGCAGGCTCGCCGCCGATGGCTTCAAGCTTCCCTACTCGCTCGCGCGCAGCCTGCGCAGTAATCAAGAATATCTGAGCCATTATGAAGACGCGCGCAAGATTTATCTCAGAAACGGAAATCTCTACAACGAAGGCGAACTCTGGCGTCAACCGGAACTTGCGGCGACCTTTATGCGCTTGCAGCGCAACGGTGCGTGCGAGTTTTATGAAGGTGAAACGGCGCGCCTGATCGCCTCCGACATGAAGCGTCACAACGGCTTAATGACGCTTGAAGATTTGCGCGGCTACGTGGCGAAGGAGCGCACGCCTCTGCGCACAACTTATCGCGGCTACGAAGTGATCTCGATGCCGCCACCATCTTCGGGCGGCGCGGTGCTCATTGAGATGTTAAATATCCTCGAAGGCTACGAACTTCCAAAGATGAACCCGTCGTCTTCCGAGAAATATCATCTCGTTACGGAAGCGATGCGGCGCGCGTTTGCTGATCGCGCCGAGTATATGGGCGATGCTGATTTCGTCTCCGTGCCTGCTCAAGGAATGATCAGCAAAGACTACGCTGCGCGCCAACGCAGCACGATCAATCTGGAGCGCGCCTCGACGAGCGCGGAAGTCAAAGCCGGAAAACCGCCCGGCTATGAATCGGAAGAGACGACGCACTTCACCGTCGTTGACCCGCAAGGCAACGCCGTCTCGAACACTTACACTTTGAATAATAGTTTCGGTTCGGGCGTTGTCGCTAAGGGGACGGGCGTGCTGATGAATGATGAGATGGACGACTTCGCCGCGAAGCCCGGCTCGCCGAATCTCTACGGTTTAATTCAAGGCGAACGCAACGCCGTCGCAGGGCGCAAACGTCCGCTCTCGGCGATGACGCCGACCTTCGTTTTGCGACGTGACGGCACGCTCTGGTTCGCCGTCGGCTCTCCCGGCGGCCCGACGATCATCAAC
>JACDAW010000163.1 GCA_013695245.1 Pyrinomonadaceae bacterium
GCTCTATTCCGGCAATCCTTCGGCGATCCGCATACGCAGTTCGGCGTCAACAGCTTCGGCGCGTTCCTGCAAGATCGCCAGCAAGTCACACCGCAATTAACGCTCAATCTTGGCGTGCGCTACGACGTGGAGCGGCTACCAGCACCCTTTCATACTGACGCCAATAACTTCAGCCCGCGTCTTGGTCTGGCGTGGAGTCCGGCGCGTGAGTGGGTCGTGCGCGCGGGGCTAGGGCTTTACTACGACCGGCTGCCGCTCGCCTTTCTCAATCGTGCGATTCAGAAAAACGGCGTGCGCGCCTTCGAGCAAGGAGCGACGGATGCAGACGCGGTGAGCGCCTTTGCCGCGACGGGTGGCGGGCGCGCGCTCGCCCCTCTTGCTGGCATCGCCCCGTCAATCTTCCGCGCCGATCCACGCTTCACGACGCCATACAGCACACAGGCAAATGTTGGCGTCGAGCGACTGTTATCCACTGATGTGACGGTGCGCGCCGATTATCTTTTCACGCGCGGCGTCCACTTGCCGCGCACGCGCAATGTAAACTTACTTCCGCCCGTCGTGCTGACAACGACCAATGCTGCCGCGCTCGGTTTTCCATCTCCGACAGCACAGCAACTCGGTCGCCCTGTCTTTACGCCGCAAAGGATTGATTCGCGCTTTGACGCGATCTATCAACTCGAAGATTCGGCGAGTTCGACTTATAACGGTTTGACGCTTGCGCTCAATAAGCGGTTAAGCAATGAGTTCGAGTTGGCAGCTTCTTACACGCTCTCGAAGACAACGGACGACGCCTCTGACTTCGATGAGCAACCCGCTAACCCTTACGATCTGCGGGCAGAGCGTGCGCTTTCACGTCAGGACGTGAGGAATCGTTTTGTCTTGAGCGCGCTTTTTGATCTGCCATTTGGTGATGAAGATGAAAAGAAAACTTCTCCGGCGAAGAGTGATTTATTAGAGACGCTCTTGAGCCACATTGAAATCGCGCCAATCGTGACGTTAAGCAGTGGGCGACCCATCAATCCACTAACCGGCGCAGATGAGGAACACAGCCGCGCCTACCCACTCGCCTCGCGCCCGCTAGGACTTATGCGAAACTCACTCCGCACGCCGCGCTTGATAAACTTCGATCTGCGCGCACTCAAGTATGTACCTTTTGACGAGCGACGACGGTTAGATTTCGTGGTCGAGGCATTCAATCTCTTCAATCGTCCGAATGTGCTAGAGCTTAACGCTTTTTATGGTTCGGGTGCGATGCCGCTTCCGAGCTTCGGCGCGCCGACAGCCTTTGCCGCGCCGCGTCAAGTTCGCTTTTCGATTGACTTTGAGTTTTGAGCTTCGGGGGTTGTGTCTAATAAAACGGCTGATCGCTTATTCAACAAACAGGTAAGCGCGACTGATAAGGTACATTCTGTTTATTCTGTCTCCTTACTTCTGTCTCTCTATTTTTCAGTATTGAATAAGACTTCCTTCGCGTTTGGCGCGGGTGACGGCGCGTTTGAAAACCCAGAGTGAGAAGGGAAGCAGCACGCCGAGAAATAGCAGTAACATGAGAAGCGGTTCGCGTACTTGCGCAAAGCTTTGCCCTTCGATCAAGACGCGGCGAATGCCTTCCAGTCCGTAGGTCGTTGGCAGAAAACGCGGAATTTGTCCCAGACTGCGCCCGGCATATTCCGTCAGCAGTTGGGTCGGGAAAAAGACGCCGGAGAAGAGCGCCGAACCGACGCCTAAGATCACGCCGAACGGATCGCCGCGCTTAAAGACCATCGCAAAGCTGGCGGAAAGAATGCCGAGACAGGCGAGCACAAGCGTGGTTAAGACGAGAAAAACAAGCGCGAGCAAAAAGTTTCCTTGATAGTGAACATCGAAGAAGAGCCAGCCAAAGAAGAGATAGAGAAACGAGTTGAATGTGGTCTGCACAAAATCCCACGCGGAACTGGCGACGACGAGCGTCGGCACACCTATCGGAGTCATCAGCACGCTCTCCAGCGTCCCTTGCGATTGTTCGGAGCGAATGGCGTTAGCGAGGCTTGAGAATCCGGTCATGAAATAGTTGAGCACGGCGAGACCTGTGATCCACGCGGCGAGCGGATTGCGCCATTGCGTAAAATTAGTTGCCGCGTTGCCAGCGAAGATGCGCGAGATGAAGAAGAGCGTTGTGACGACGAAGAGCACCGACAACATGCGCAGAAAGAATTCCATGCGATAACTCACCGCTAACTGGAAATCGCGCACCACAAAAGCCCGCACGCGGCGAAGCAGCATGGCGAATTTTCTCAACTCTCCCCCTTCGCGTCCGCCGTCGTGCGTTCGTAAGATTCCAGCACGTCGAGCAGTGTGGCGCGCTCCGTATCGCAGGCGAGAATGCGTCCGCCCGCTTCGTGCAAACGGCTGATCGCCCAGCCCAGCCGATCATCTTCCGCTTCACGCGCGAATAGCACGGAAACATTTTTGCCGTTGTCGCCGTTCGGAATTTCTTTGATCTCTAGATCGGTAAAACTCTTGCCGAGCACGCGCCGAATGTCTTCATGCGGAAGATGCTGAAGCGTCAGGCGCACGCGCTCAACGGATTTGTGAAGCCCGCGCAAATTCTCCGGCGTGTTAATCGCGCGAATTGATCCCCCACTGATAACTCCGACGCGATCACACAAGGCTTCGATCTCGTCGAGATTATGTGAAGTGAGAAGAACGGTCGCGGGCGGCTGCTCTTTCGCCAGCGAACTGATCAAGCGTCGCATCCCGGCGGAGGCTATCGGATCGAGCGAGCGCGTCGGCTCGTCGAGCAAGAGCACGGGCGGGCGGGCGAGCAATGCGCGTGCAACTGCCAGACGCTGTTTATTGCCAGTTGAGAGTTCACCGAAACGACGCCGCGCCGCCGATTCGAGATCAAAACGCGCGAACAGTTCAGCAGTGCGACTTCGCGCTGCACGGTCGCTCAATCCATAGAGACGCGCGAAGAAAATCATATTCTGTTCGGAGGTGAGCCGCCAGTAGAAGCTTCTCTCTTCGGCCGTCGCAAGCCCAACCTGCGCGCGCACCGCTTCTTCATCTCGCACGCTATCGCGCCCGTGCACGGTGACGCGGCCGGAGGTGGGTTGCACGAGCGTGGCGATGATTTTGGTGAGCGTCGTTTTGCCCGCGCCGTTGCGCCCGATGAGTCCGAAGATTTCACCTTCGCGGATAGAGAAAGAAACATCGCGCAATGCTTCGACGGGCGCGGTCGTCGGGCGCCGAAAAATCTGTTTCAGTCGCGCAAGCGGAATTGGATAAGTTTTCGAGACGTTACTGATCGAAACTGCAATCGTCGCATCTGTGCCAATCATATCGTGCCGTTCAGCGATTGCGTTGGCGCGGATCGAGGCGTTCGCGCAAGCCATCCCCGATGAAGTTGAAGGCAAGCACGGTGAGGGCAATCGCAATGCCGGGAAAGATGAGTGTGTGCGGAGCAGATGAAAGCGTCGCCAGATCGCGCGCCTCTTCAAGCATTACGCCCCACGACGGCGCGGGCGGCGGCACGCCAAGTCCGAGAAACGATAGCGCCGCTTCGCTCAAGACCGCGCCCGCCATCCCTAAACTCGCCTGCACGATTAAAGGCTGGATCGCGTTTGGCAGCACATGCCGGAAGAGAATGCGCGCGTCGCTTGCGCCGAGCGCACGCGCCGCCTGCACGAAATCATATTCGCGCACCTTCAACCCCTGCCCGCGAATCACGCGCGCGTAGCCGACCCATCCGATGATGCAGAGCGCGAGAATCAATTTGTTTAATCCTGCACCCAAGAAAGCCACCATCGCAATCGCCAGCAGCAAACCGGGAAAGGCGAGAAAGACGTTAAAGACGTAGCCCGAAACGATTGAATCAATCCACCCGCCGTAATATCCGGCGAGCGCGCCGACGATTGTTCCGATGAAAGCGGAGACGGCAACCACGATCAGCCCGACGCGCAAGCTTATGCGCGCTCCGTAAACGACACGCGAAAAAACATCGCGCCCCGTCGCATCCGTGCCGAAGTAGTGTTCGGACGAAGGCGGAAGATAGCGCGCCGCGAGGTTGGTCGCTCCAATGTCGTGCGTGGCAATGAGCGGCGCGAACAGAGCGACGAGGACAAGTATTCCGACGACGATAAGCCCGAAGACGGCGAGACGATTCATGTCGTGAATAATAATGCGCAACGAGGGGGAAACGGAAGTCACGGCGGCAGAGACGCAACAAGGATTGCGGCAGTGATGTGTAAATAAAAGAGCTCAGGCTACAAGTGTTGGCCCCAACGCTTAGAGGTTTCCCTTGACATTCTACCTGAGCGCGTTGATACTTCTGGTAGAATCTCTACCAAAGTTTTCACGCTAGCGAGGGCTGATGTCGAAAGAAAGTAGTCACCAAACACAGATCGAACTTTTGCAAGGCACACTCGACCTGCTCATTTTGCGAACGCTGCTTTTCGGCCCCACGCACGGCCACAGCATCGCGCACACCATTCGGCAAACGTCCGGTGAGGTGCTGCGTGTGGATCACGGCTCGCTCTATCCGGCGCTCCAGCGTCTCGAACGGCGCGGCTGGATCACGGCTAAATGGGGCGTTTCAAAAAACAATCGCCGCGCGAAGTATTACCGCCTCACTGCATCCGGGCGAAAGCAACTGACGACTGAAACCACGAAGTGGGAGCGATTGGCAGCGGCCATCGGGCGTGTGCTGCAACCAGCCGAAGAGGAAGGGTAGCAGCGATGAGATGGTGGGACGAACTGAGATACATTGCGCGCCATTTCGACCGGCGGCGGGCGGAGCAAAATTTGGAAGATGAAATTCGCCTGCATCTGGAGTTGGAAACGCAGCAGAATATTGAGGATGGAATGTCGCCGGAAGAAGCTCGCTACGCGGCCGAGCGAGCCTTTGGAAGCGTCACTTTAGCAAAGGAGGATAGTCGCGCCATGTGGGGATTGAGGTTGTTGGAAACTTTGTGGCAAGACGCACGCTTCAGCGTTCGACGAATGTTTAAGAGTCCGGGTTTCAGCCTTGTGGCGATAGTATCGCTGGCACTGGGTATCGGCGCAAACACGGCGATCTTCAGTTTAGTCAATACGGTTCTTTTGCGCCCGCTGCCCGTTCCGCATTCGGAACAACTCGTGTCAGTCTTTCCGGTGGCTAAAGATGATTCCGTGCAAGCTTTCTCTTATCCCACTTATGTGGACTTTCGTGACCGGAACGATGTTCTCTCAGGATTATACGTGACGCGCTTTGCGCCGATGAGTCTTAGTCGTGAGGGCACGAACGAGCGCGTCTGGGGCTATCTCGTCTCCGGTAACTACTTTGACGTGCTCGGCATCAGTGCCGCGCACGGGCGCACGTTCCTGCCGGAAGAAGATCGCACGCGACTCTCGCATCCGGTGGTGGTAGTGAGTTACGGCTGCTGGCAACGACGCTTCGGTGCTGATCCGTCATTAGTCGGGAAAAACATCGTCTTAAATAATCATAACTTCACGGTCGTTGGTATCGCCCCCGAAGGATTTAACGGAAGCGAGATCGCTTACACGCCGGAGCTGTGGGTTCCGATGATGATGCAGTCGTGGATCGAGCCGGGCGGCAATTGGCTTGAGCGGAGAGATACGCAAAATCTTTTCGCTACGGGTCGCCTCAAGCCCGGCGTGAGCGCCGTGCAAGCTCAAGCTTCGCTCAATCTTCTCGCGCAGCAAATAGGACAAGAGTACCCGGATACGAACGAAGGACAAACTATCACGCTCACGCCGCCTGGCCTTATCCACCCAATATTGCGCGGCCCCGTAATAAGTTTCGCTGGCGTATTGATGGGAATCGTCAGCTTAGTCTTACTCATTGCATGCACGAATCTCGCAAATCTGTTGCTGGCGCGGGCGACCGAGCGGCGCAGGGAGATCGCCGTGCGCCTCGCGCTGGGCGCTTCACGCCTGCGCCTCGTTAGGCAATTACTGACGGAGAGCGTGCTGCTCTCAATTTTGGGAGGCGTAGCCGGATTGCTGCTCGCGCTGTGGGCGATTAATCTTATCGCCGCGTTCAAACCGCCAATTGATTTTCCGCTGACGCTTGATCTGAAACTAGATTGGCGCGTGTTTGGGTTTTCACTGCTCGTCTCGCTGCTTACGGGCGTGCTCTTCGGACTCGTTCCGGCCTTGCAATCCACTCGGCCTGAACTCGTGCCCGCTTTGAAAGACGCAACATCGCAGCTCGGCTATCATCGCTCTCGATTGCGGAGCGGGTTGGTTGTCGCTCAGGTCGCGTTGTCACTCGTGTTGTTGATCGCCGCCGGACTCGTTGTTCGCACCTTACAGCATTTGCAAACGATGAGTCCCGGCTTCGAGCCGGATAACGCCTTGATGATGTCGGTTGATGTCGGTCTGCAAGGTTACGACAAAGTTAGAGGGCAGCAATTTTACCGCCAACTCATCGAGCGCGTGGAAGCGCTGCCCGGTGTGCGTTCGGCTGCTGTCGCTGATTTCGTCCCGCTCAGCCTTAATTACAACTCCACCGATGTTTACGTCGAAGGTCAGCCGCCTGCGCGCGGCGCGAATGTGCCGACGGTAATGAATGCTTCGGTAGGTTCAAACTATTTCTCGACGATGGCCATTCCGCTCATGCAAGGGCGTGAATTCGGCGAGATGGATAAAGAGGACGCGCCGCGCGTCTGTATTATTAACGAAGCTTTCGCGCGCCGCTTCTTTCCCGGAGCGAATCCGGTTGAGAGCGCAATCGGCAAGCGCGTCGGGCGCGGGACGGACGGCCCGTTTGCGCAGATCGTCGGCGTCGCCACTGACGGAAAGTATTTCAGCATCAACGAAACCGCGCGCCCGTTCATCTATTTCCCTCTGTCGCACTCTTACTCGTCGAACGCCATTCTGCTCGTGCGCACAAACTCAGACCCGAAGAGGATGATCGCGCCCGTTCGCCGCGAAGTAGGGATGATTGATCAGAACATGCCTGTCTATGAGGTTAAGACTTTAACCGAACATTTGGGGCTGTCGCTGTTTCCGGCGCGCGTGGCGGCCGTATTGCTCGGAAGCTTCGGGCTGCTGGCTTTAGCTTTGGCGGCGATAGGCGTTTACGGGGTGATGTCATATTCGGTTGCGCAACGCACACGTGAGATCGGCATTCGCATTGCACTAGGCGCGCAACCGCGCGAGGTGCTGAAACTCGTGGCGCGGCAGGGCGTAACGTTGGCCACCGTCGGATTAGTTGCGGGACTGTTCGCGTCCGTAGTTTTAACCAGATTGATGTCTAGTTTGCTATACGGCGTAAGCGCGACTGACGCGGAAACATTTATTGCTATTTCGCTGTTGCTGCTGACAGTGATCCTGCTGGCTTGCTACGTGCCCGCGCGTAGAGCGACGAAGGTCGATCCGATGGTGGCGCTCAGATACGAATAGCGCCGGATTGAATCGGCATTAAAACCTTTGATGCTTAAGCTCTGAAAACAATCTCGCCCATCTCCTGCCGGGGTTGCTCCTTTCCAACCGTCGGCGCTTCTCAAGCGTAAACTTTAGCTTTATGATAATGATGAAGCGGGGCGACGGACGGCAAATAAATACAACTTTGCCGTCCGTCGCCCCG
>JACDAW010000178.1 GCA_013695245.1 Pyrinomonadaceae bacterium
CTGCTCCGAATGAAAAGCAAAACCTGCTGCGCTACAGCGCGGAGTTTGAACCTATTAACGGAGAGCGCACGCGCGTGCGCGTCGTGCAGGATGTAGAACTGAGAAGAGAGAACGCGAAAGAACTTCATACGTTCGCGGGCTGGATCGGCGAGAAGCGCATTAGCGACGAAATGCAAAAGGGCGTTGGAGCGATGATGCGTAAGTTTCTCCAAAAAGCGCAGGCGAAATTAGAAGCCGCGTAGTTTTAATTGAACTCAACGCACATATCGAGTAACTTTACGTGCGCATGTGCGTAGATGCGCTCGGTCGTTACGTCAACGGTGATGATGCGATTGCAGACAAGTAGAAACAATCTTTTGCAGCCTTCTAATTCTTCACCTTCATTGAACAGCACGCGGAAGCCGTCCGCGAAAACTTCATACCTGCCGCTCATGCGCACCGGAATGCGCAGCACAAACCCTTCGCGCCCCAGATCGAAAGTCGCACGGGCGCCTTCCGGCAGTTGAAACGCGCCGCATTCTGAAGCGTCCGAAGTAAACTCAAGCGCGCCGCGCCCCGCGACTTTCGCCAACTCCGCTTCGGAAGCATCGGGAGAGAAAACGCGCACGAAATCAACGACGGGCATCGAAAAATTCCCTTGCGCGTGTCCCGCGTGAATGCGCGCAATCAGTTCTTCGGCGAGCGGACGCATCTCCGGCCATTTCAAGCGTGCGAATGGAAGCATCGAGTTGAACCTTCACGTCTCCTCAACCGGCTGGTCAGACGGTCGCCCGGTCAAGTAAAATAATCTTCATAAAATAAAAACGGAGCATCAAAGATAAATGATCATCAAAATGTACACAACAACGACGTGCAGCGATTGTCGGCGGGCGAAAAAGTTTTTGGGCGAACAGGGAATTGCCTACGAAGAGATCAACATCGAGGAACAGGAAGGCGCGGCCGAGCACGTGATGAAAATAAATGACGGCAAAAGGAAAGTGCCGACCTTCGAGATCGGCGGGCGCGCGTTTGCGCTTTCGCCCTACGACGAGCGCACGCTGCGCGCAGAACTAAGTCTTAACAGGCACTAGAAGGAGAGCAACAAGATGACAGCAGGCGTCAAAAGAAGAGTAGTACGCGCGGGCGGATGGAACTTGGCGAAGCGCATCATCAAACCGATCCCCGTCATCGGCACGGTCGTCGCTTTGGGACTCGCGGGCTACGAAATCAAAAAGAAGGGATTGGGGCGCGGCGCAGTACACGTTGGCTTAGACGCTTTGCCTGTCATCGGCACGGCGAAGGGGATTGTTGAGATTTTTACGGGCGATTTGATTGCTGATAAAAAGGGCGAATAGAAGCTCAATAACTGAGATGTTAAGTTCAGTTGCAAACATTAAAAGCAGAAAGCCGACAACTCTCGTTTTAATGTTACTGTTTCTATTTTTAACAGCTTGCGATAGTAAGGATCATCGAAGTGATGATCCTGATATGCGTTGTTGGGATAGACAGGAAGCATTTGTGTACGCTGCTTACTACGGCGATCTGGCGAAGATGAAAGCCTTGTTTGCCGAAGGAGTTGACATAAATGCTTCGACGGGCGCTGAAGGTCACGAAACGCATCCATCCCTTATTCTTGCCGCAGGTGAAGGTCATCTCGATGTTGTTAAGTTTCTGCTCGATAATGGTGCTGATGTGAATGTACGAGGGCGGGATGGGTACACCTCTCTAATGTCAGCAGCATGGAGCGGACACAAGGAAATAGTGAAGCTATTGATAGGGAAAGGCGCAGATGTAAACGCTATTACTTCGGAAAGAGGAAGTGTATTAGCAATAGCCTCTGCCAAGCCCCACCCTGAAGTAATCGAAATTCTCAAACAGGCTGGAGCAAAGAAGTAAGTCTGCCACTCTTGTTTTTGCACTAATAAAATCAATGTTGACGCACAGAGAAGTACAGGCTGTTACTCCGTCTAAGTGCTGACTGGCGGAAGTTCCGTAAACGGCTGCGCTTCCGTGTAAGCGTGAGCAAGTTGTAGCAAAGTCTCTTCGCCCCAATGCTTGCCTACGAGTTGCATCCCGATAGGAAGATTCTCGCTCGATAAACCGCACGGCACGGAGATGCCGGGAATGCCGACGAGGTTAGCGGTGCAGGTGTAGATGTCGTTTAAGTACATCGCCAACGGGTCGTCGGTCTTCGCGCCGAGCGGGAAAGCGGTCGTGGGCGTGGTCGGCGTTAAGATCGCGTCGCAACTTTCAAACGCGCGGCGGAAATCTTCTCGGAGAAGTTGGCGCACTTGTTGGGCTTTGCGGTAGTAGGCTTCGTAGTAGCCGGATGAAAGAACGTAAGTGCCGAGCATGATGCGGCGTTTGACTTCCGCGCCGAAGCCGTGTTCGCGTGTGTGACGGTACATATCGCTGAGCGTCGCGGCTTCTTCGGCACGAAGCCCATAGCGCACGCCGTCGTAGCGCGCGAGGTTTGACGAAGCTTCCGCCGTTGCGATGATGTAGTAAACGGCAATCGCGTAACGTGAATGCGGCAGTTCAACGTCAACCACTTCCGCGCCGAGATCGCGGTAAACGTCAATTGCGCTCTCAACCTTGCGACGCACTTCCTCGTCCAAGCCTTCGCCGAATAACGCGCGCGGCACGCCGATGCGCGCTCCCGTGATCTCCTTCGTTAAACTCTCCGCATAATCCGGCACGGGCACATCCGCGCTGGTCGCATCCAGTTCATCGCGTCCGGCGATTGCGACAAGCACGTTTGCGACATCCTTAACATTCAAACCGAAGATGCCGATCTGATCGAGCGACGAGCCGAAGGCGACTAATCCGTAGCGAGAGATTCGCCCGTAAGTCGGTTTGAATCCGACGATGCCGCACAGCGCCGCAGGTTGACGCACGCTCCCGCCCGTCTCCGAGCCGAGCGCGACGGGTGTGATGCGCGCCGCAACGGTCGCAGCCGAGCCGCCTGACGAGCCGCCCGGCACAAGCTCTGTGTTCCAAGGATTGCGCACCGCGCCGAACGCCGAGTTTTCGTTTGACGATCCCATCGCAAACTCGTCGCAGTTTGTCTTACCGATGATAATGCCACCAGCGCGGCGCAAACGTGCGATAGCTGTTGCATCGTAAGGCGGATGATAATTTTCAAGAATATGTGAGCCGCACGAGGCTTGCAGCCCGCGCACGCAGATGTTGTCTTTGATGGCGACGGGCGTGCCCGCAAGCGACGTTGCTCCGTTATCCCGCGCGTTGCGAGAATCGTATTCTTGAGCTGCACGAAGCGCGCCCGCACGATCAATTTGAAGGAAGGCGTTGAGCGCTGGGTTGAGTCGTTCGGCCGCGTCGAGCGCGCGGCTTGTACGGTCGAGCGCGGTGATGTTTTGAGAATCGGAAAGCAACTCTTGAGCGTCTGCGATAGGTCGATCTGGATTCATGAAGGTGAAAATGGAAACGCGAAAATGATAAAAGGAAAAAGCTTTAAAGAACTTTCGGCACACGGAAGTAACCGGAAGCCGCATCGGGCGCTTCCTCAAGCGCGTGCTTCTGTCCGAGCGAGGGGCGCGGCACGTCTTCGCGCATCGTCGCTGTGCGTTCGCCTTCGAGGGTGAGTCCGCCGAGCGACG
>JACDAW010000190.1 GCA_013695245.1 Pyrinomonadaceae bacterium
CGCGTGACGAGTCCGCTACGCGCGCCTTTTACGGAATACATGGAATCGGCTGGCGAGAGCGAAGTGAAAGAGAAAGTGCGCGGCGAAGGGATGCAGCGCGCCATTGGTGATCTGGTGACGTGCCAATACTGCCTGAGTCCGTGGGTCGCGGCGGCATTGACCTTCGGGCTTGTGTTGCGCCCGCGTGCGACGCGCTTGGTGTTAACTACGTTCGCGGCGGTGACGATCTCAAGCTTTTTGCATCAGGCGACCGACGCGATCAAGGAAAGCAAAAAGTAACCGGACAAAATTCATTGATTGAATAAGACAAGAATTAAGAGAGCAAACGGCGATCAATATGGAAAGCGGAACAGATGACGGGCGAGTGGAAAAAATAAAACTCGACGGCGATGAGCAATTGATTGAGATCAAAAATCGGAAAGTTCTACCACGCGGCAAGCCGGAAATAGTCGTTGTCACCGGGGCATCGGCGGGAGTCGGGCGCGCAGTGGTTCGTCGCTTCGCCCAAGAAGGAGCGCGCATCGGTCTCATTGCGCGCGGAATTGATGGTCTTGAAGGCGCAAAGCGCGATGCTGAAAAATTAGGCGGCAAGGCGATTATCTGTCAGGCGGATGTAGCTAATGCGGAAGCGGTCGAGCGCGCGGCGCAAAGAATAGAAGATGAATTCGGCGCGATAGATGTGTGGGTCAACAACGCGACCACCTCCGTTTTCTCACCAATTAAAGAGATGACTTCCGACGAGTTTAAGCGCGTCACGGAAGTCACCTACCTCGGCGTTGTATATGGCACGCAAGCCGCGCTCAAACGAATGCTTACGCGCAATGCGGGAACCATCGTGCAGGTTGGCTCGGCGCTCGCTTATCGAGCGATTCCGCTTCAGTCCGCGTACTGCGGGGCAAAGCACGCGATTCAGGGATTCACAGAATCCTTGCGCTCGGAACTCATTCACGATAAATCAAATGTTCATGTGACGATGGTGCATCTGCCCGCCGTCAACACGCCGCAGTTCGGTTGGAACAAGTCGCGCCTGCCGCGTCACCCGCAGCCCGCGCCGCCAATTTATCAACCGGAAGTGGTGGCGGAAGCGATCCATTTCGCAGCGCACAACAAGCGGCGCGAGATGACAATCGGATTACCAGCAGTCGTTGCGATCTACGGCAACAAAGTTTTGCCTGCGCTCGGCGATTGGTATTTGGGTAAGTACGGCTACGAGTCGCAGCAAACCGATGAGCCGGTTGATTCGCGGCGTCCGAATAATCTTTATGCTCCTGTCGAGGGCGACCACGGCGCGCACGGCATCTTTGATGATCGCTCTTATTCGTTTTCGCAGCAGGCGTGGGCGAACATGAATCGCGGAAAACTCGCGCTCGTCGGAGCAGGGTTAGCAGGTCTTATTTGCGCCGCGATGTGGAAAAGGAAGCGATGAGCGACTTACCACACAAGCATTCGATTATCTATGATGGCGCGTGAGGGATGTGACGGCGCACACTGCAAAAGTGAACAAGGAAAATAGGGAAGCGGAAATTTGTGTCACACTCTGAATGAGCATTGTCGCATCTCATCGAAGGTAATAAAATTACAGCGCATTTTCAGCGCGCGTCCGTAGCGTATTGATAAACATAAGACGCATGGGAGGTAAACATCACAGAAGCCGCTCGATCCATGCTGTTGCGCTACGCGGTCGCATTCGTCTCCGTAGCGCTGGCGTTCGCGCTAATATTATCGGCGCAGACGTTGATGTCACGGGCGATCTTTTTGTTGTTCATCAGCACCGTTATCGTCAGTTCGCGTTACGGCGGAATGCGCGCCGGTCTGCTTGCAACGCTGCTCTCCGTTCTCTCCTGCGTTTACTTTTTGTTTCCTTCGCTTCTTAATTCGTCAAGCGCGGGCGGCGATCTGCTCGCGCTCTTTGTGTTCATCCTTGTCACCGTATTCGTCAGTTCTTCCAATGTCGCACGTAGCCGCGCGGAAGCGGCGCTCAGACGGATTGAGACCGATTACCAACGCATCTTCGAGAACGCGATCACGGGCATTTATCAAACGACTGTCGCGGGTCGCTACCTGACCGCGAATCCGATGCTCGCGCGCATGTTCGGCTACAACTCACCGGAAGAATTGATCGCAGAAACCGAAAAGGAAGATACGCTCAGACACCGTTTCTATGTTGAAGCGGGACGCCGCGATGAATTCATCAGGCTGGTGGGAGAGCATGACGCGTTAACGGGATTCGAGTCGGAGATTTATTGTCGTGATGATAGGCGCATGTGGATCGCGGAACACGCTTTGGCGATACGCGACGCAGAAGGAAAGTTAATAGGCTTTCAAGGCACGACAATTGACATCACCGACCGCAAGCGCGCCGAAGAAGCTTTGCACAAAGCGCACGACGAACTTGAGCGGCGCGTCGCAGAGCGGACGGTGGATTTGGCGAACACGAATCAAGCGTTGCAAGCGGAGATCGCCGAGCGTAGGCGCGTTGAAGAAAATTTGCGCGCCCTGTCCGCGCATCTTCAATCCGTGCGCGAGGCGGAGCGGACGCGCATCGCGCGCGAGATTCACGACGATCTCGGTCAGATGCTCACGGCGCTGATGATGGATTTATCTTGGCT
>JACDAW010000196.1 GCA_013695245.1 Pyrinomonadaceae bacterium
TGTCCGAGCGATGGCGATGGCCTGATGCACTCGATCACGGGCGAGCCTGTCCTCGATGGTCGCTATCAGCTCGAACTGCGACTCGGACAGGGCGGCATGGGCGTCGTCTATCGCGCGCGCCACATCTTCCTTAAAACCGCTCACGCCATTAAAGTTATTCTCCCCGACCTCGTCGGAAACGATCCGATGCTCGACACGCGCTTCCGGCAAGAGGCGATGGCGGCGGCCGCAATTCGTCACCAAAACATCATCGCCGTTACTGATTTTGGCGTCGCGCGCGGCACAATGCCGTTTCTCGTGATGGAATTTGTGCAAGGAAAATCTTTGCACGACATCTTAGAAGAGAAGGGAAGGCTCGCGCCCGCAGAGGCTTTGACTATTATGGCGGGCGTGACCGCAGGCGTCGGCGCGGCGCACCGTCACGGCATCGTCCACCGCGACTTAAAGCCTTTAAACATCATGCTGCTGGCGGATACGCCGCCGCCCGAAGGTATCAAGGTGCTCGACTTCGGTTTGGCGAAAATTAAATCCGGCGAACTCTTGGGGTCGTTCGTCGCCGCGCAAACGACGGGACTCATGGGTTCGCCATTCTACATGGCTCCCGAACAGTGGTCGGAGGAAGAGCCGGACGTGCGCGCCGACGTTTACAGTCTCGGAGTGATTCTCTTCCAAATGCTCGCGGGCGACGTGCCGTTTAAAGCTCCTTCGATTCCGGCAATTATGAAGAAGCACCTGATGGGCGAGCCGCCCGCGTTCAGCGTCCTTAATGCAAACGTGCCGCACGAGATCGAAAAGGTGGTGCTTCATGCGCTTGAGAAGAATCCCGACCGCCGACCGCAGACAGTCGAAGAGTTCATCGCTGAGTTGCGCGACGCGGTGGCGCGCACAAGCGGAGGATCGTTTGACCGCACACACATGATCGATTCGTTCTCCGAGACGATTGCGGGCGGGCAAGGGATTCAAGACAGCCTCGGAGAGATGACGAGCGATCAACTCGCAGGCACGATCAGTTCCGGCGCGATAAACCAAACGCCGCAACCGAATCAAGCAGCAACGGCGGAGAGAGAAAGACGCGAACGCGAGGAAGCGCAAAAGCGACAGCAGCAAGAAGAAGCGCAAGCTGCGAAACAACGCCTCGAAGAAGAACAACGACGCCAGCGCGAACTTGAAGAACAACGCCGTCAAGCCGAACAACGCGAGCGCGAAGAGCGCGAACGCAAAGAGCGCGAGCGCAAAGAAGAGGAATCGCGTTTGGCCGCCACGCGCTACGTCGCGCCAGACACGGCCGGGCAACAAACCGGACAGCAACAGCAAAACGCTTCGACCGGACAGAACATCGGCACAAGCACCGCCGGAAATATTCCGCCCGGCAACGTCTCCGGCGCGAATCAGAACGCTAACTGGCAACAGCAGCAGCAGCAATATCAAAACCAACAAAGCCTGCCCCCGCCTGCAACATCGCAGCCGCAATATCAGCAACACCAATTTCAGACGGCGACTCCTGCCGTCGCCGCGCCGAAGAAATCGCGCTTGCCGCTCATTGCCGGAATCGCCGCCCTGCTCGCCGTTTTGATGCTCGCGGGGTTGACCGGCGTTTATTTCGCTTTTCTTCGTCCTGATGATGCGGTCAATAACAATAACAGCGCGCCGGTTGCGAACAGCAACGGGCCGCGCCCAAGTCCGAGCGCAGGCGGGCAGCCGACGAGTCGCACGGAGATGGTTGCGATCACGGGCGGCACATTTCAGATGGGGCGCAATGGCGGCTCTGCGTCGGAGACTCCGGCGCACGCCGTCACGGTCGGTAATTTCAGCATGGATAAAACCGAGGTGACCAACGCCGAATACGCCGAGTTTGTGAAAGCGAAAAATTATCCCGCACCGACGGGTTGGACGGCGAACAAGCCACCGACCGGGCAAGAGCAATGGCCGGTGCAGTTCGTCTCTTACGACGACGCGGTGGCTTTCGCGCGTTGGCGTTCGGAACGCGACGGCGCGACGTATCGTCTTCCGACTGAAGAGGAATGGGAATATGCGGCGCGCGGTGGAAGCGCGGGCAATCTCTATCCGTGGGGCAGCGGTTGGATGGAGGATGTGGCCAACTTGGGCACGGGCGGAGGGGCGACCGTTGATTTCCCGAAGCCGGTTGGATCGTATCCGAAGGGCGCGACCGCGAGCGGGTTACAAGACATGATCGGCAACGTCTGGGAGTGGACTTCTTCAAAGGCATCGTTTTATCCGGGCAACACTCAGAGCGTGCCTGCGGCGAATCGCGATCAGATCGTTGTGCGCGGCGGCGCACACCAAAGCATGTATTCGAGTTCGGTTGAAGGGCGCGGCGGGCGCGCGTTCCCCGCGACATATCGCATCTGGGTTGCGAGGACGACGAAGGCCAACATCGTCGGCTTTCGCCTTGTGCGCGCCGGAAGTTAGGCGAATTCGATAAGGGCCGCGCGGGTAAATTTATAAGCGATTTGTGGCAGCAAAGAGCGCAGCTTCTTTCGTCTTAAAATTAGAAGTAGAGGAACGAAAAAATGAAGTTTGCAAGACGTTTAAGCGTGCGCGCGTGTGTCGCCGCAGCCGCGGCGCTGATCGCGTGCGGCGGTTGCGCGAGTGAAGGGCGCGCACAAGATTTGCCGAGCGTCTCAGGCGTTGCGCCGCCGCCGCGCGTCAGTTCAAATCGCCCGCGCACGTCGCGCCCCGCCGCCGCCCCCGCAAGGACTCCGCCGCCGAGCAATCCGCGCCCGCGCTCCTC
>JACDAW010000105.1 GCA_013695245.1 Pyrinomonadaceae bacterium
ATGTCGTTTTCGATCAGGTTGAATGGCCGATGGTGTCGCGCCAGCACGCCGAGTTTCGCTTGAAAGATAATAAGTGGACGCTTGTTGATAAAAACTCCAAGTTCGGCACTTTCCTCAACGGTCAGCGCATTACCGAACCTGTAAATCTTGAGACGGGTGCGCGCGTGCAATTCGGCCCGTCGGGGCCGCTGCTGCGCATCGCGCGCCTTGAGGTAGCGACGACGGCCACAGAGTCACGCACCGCATCATTGCCTGCCGCCAAAGATCATTCGCCGTTTGAGACGGTGCGCGACATTCCCATTCCGCGTCTTGAGCAGCCCGTCAGTCAACCGTCACGCCCGCTGGCTGTCACCGGAAGCAATCCCGTTTACACGCCTCAACAAAACGTTCCGCGCCCGCCCGATTCCCGCGCGATGCTTGAATATACGGATGAGAAAACAGGTAAAACCGAACAACGCGAATTAAAAGATGAAGCGACGTTGCTCGGACGCGACACGGCGTCGGGCGTGCCCATTGACGCTTCGTCAGCCATCGTCTCCCGTCGTCATGCTGAAATCAAACGCGGCGAGAACGGTTTCATGCTCGCTGATCTCGGCAGCTTCAACGGCACGCTTCTTAACAATCAACGCATCACTGCACCGACACCGCTCTTCGACGGCGATCAAATCCAACTCGGCACAGGCGGCCCTCTTTTGCGCTTGATCGCTTCATCGCATCCTGCCCCTGCGGGAGCGCAGCGAGCCGGGCAGCGCATGATAACCGATAGCGGCGCGCCGCAGTCCGCACCGTCCGCCGCTCTGCCTTCAGTAGATTTGGCGGGCAAAGGAAACAACGCGCCCGCTTCGTTTCAAAGCACGATGGTCGCGCGCTCTGGAACCGGCGCGCTCGGACAGACCCAACAGCAAGGCGCGGGCGGAGGAGCGACGGCGACGACCGCACAACCGCAACTTCTCATGCAGCGCACCTTCGACGGTCACAGCGTCCTTAACGTCGGGCGCGCGTCGGACAACGAGATTCGCCTTGATGGATTGCAAATCTCCAATCACCACGCGCGCTTTGCGGTCGCGGGCAGCAGCATTACGGTTGAAGATCGCGGCTCGACCAACGGCATTTACGTTAACGGCGAGCGCGTTTCAAATCGTCGCGCGATCAGCCCGCAGGATGTTGTGCAGGTCGGCCCCTTCCTGCTTTACGCTGATGCAGGGCGCGGCGTCGCCGTTTTCGACACGCGCTCGAAGACGCGCATTGACGCGGTTGACATCGAGAAGGTGGTCTCGAACCGTTCGGGCGGCGGCAAAATAAAATTGCTCGACGACGTTGACATCACGATCATGCCAAACGAGTTCGTCGGATTGCTCGGCCCTTCCGGCGCAGGCAAATCAACTTTAATGGACGCATTGAATGGGATGCGTCCGGCTTCATCGGGGCGCGTCTTTATCAACGATCTTGATTTTTACCAGCACCTCGATTCCCTCAAGCAGTCCATCGGCTACGTCCCGCAGGACGACATCATCCACCGCGAACTCACCGTCTATCGCACGCTTTATTACGTTGCGCGCTTAAGACTTTCGCGCGATGCGTCGAAGGCTGAGATCGATCAGATCATCAATGAAGTGATGGACGTAACGGGTTTGAGCGAGCGCAGAGATGTTCCCGTGGCGCAATTGTCAGGCGGGCAGCGTAAGCGCGTCTCCATCGCGGTCGAACTCATTACAAAGCCTTCCGTGATCTTTTTAGATGAACCGACATCAGGACTCGATCCGGCAACGGAAGAAAAGATCATGCGACTCTTCCGGCAGATCGCCGAGTCGGGTCGCACCGTGATCTTAACGACGCACGCGATGGAGAACGTGCGTCTCTTCGATAAGATCGTCGTGATGATGCGCGGGAAACTCGTCTTCTACGGCACGCCACAGGAAGCCTTGAAGCACACCGGAGCAGAAAGTTTCAAAGAGCTTTACGACAAACTCGAAGCGCCGGTTGACGAGCAGATAAAGCAACTCGGTATGCTTGCGCCCGATGCGCCGCCCGAACACAAGCGCGCGTACAAGGAGCGGCGCGAGCAGATCGCCGAGGCAGTGGCGGAAGAATGGCGCAACCGCTTCCGCCACACGGAGATTTATCGTCGCAACATCGCCGAGCCGCTAAGCAACTTGAAAGGACAAGGCGGCGAGACGGCGTTGCCGCGACGACGGGCGAGCGTCAGCGATGCCGTGCGCCAGTGGGCGACGCTCACGCAGCGCTACATGTCCGTGCTGGCGCGCGACCGCTTCAATCTTCTTATTCTTTTCGGGCAAGCGCCGATCATCGCGTTGATGACCTACCTCGTCGTCGGTGATAAAGCTCCGCGTGATTTTCCGTTTTTTATGCTGGCGCTTGTCGCCGTCTGGTTCGGCACAAGCGTGGCGGCGCGTGAGATCGTGAAGGAGCGCGCCGTCTATAAGCGCGAACGTATGGTTAATCTCGGCCTGTTGCCTTACGTTGGCTCGAAACTCTTTGTGCTCGGTTTGATCGCAGGCCTTCAGTGCATTCTGCTTTTCGCGCCGCTCAAACTGCTTCACTTCGCGGGGTTGATGAGTTTGCCCGGCTACATCCTCGGCGTCCCGCAACTCGTGGTGATGATCTTGACGGCAATGGTCGGTGTCGCGTTAGGGCTTTTCGTCTCAGCCATTGTGCGCACATCCGAAGTGGCGACGAGCCTTGTGCCGCTCATACTTATTCCGCAGATTCTTTTCTCCGGCCTCGTCGGCGTGCCAACAGGTTTGTCGAAACTCGCCGGACTCGCCATGCCCGCGACGTGGTCGTTTGACGA
>JACDAW010000209.1 GCA_013695245.1 Pyrinomonadaceae bacterium
TTCAATCCGGCGGCACGGACGCCTTCTCGCCTTTGCTGTCCGCCACCTCGCCCGGCGCGCTCGTTCTTGTTGACGAACGCGACTTCGACCGCGCTCAAGAAATCTATCAATCGTTTTTTGGCGACGACGCCACGCCGCTTACCGGCACGACGATGGACGAAGACGAGCAGGCGAATCAATAGCGGCAAAGATTATTTCGGCGGTGTAATTAACGGTGGTGGTTCATGGCTGAGCAAGTTAATCGAGCGATTGCGGTGATGATAACCACAGCGAATCGTGCGGAGGCCGCGCGGTTAGCCGAGATGCTCGTGCAAGCCAGACTCGCGGCCTGCGTCCAGATCATGCCGGAAATGGAAACGATATATCACTGGCAGAACAAGATTGAGCGGGCGGCGGAAGTTTTGTTGATCGTTAAGACGACCGAAGGTTGTTTCGCGCAACTCGAATACGAAGTGCGTCAGGCGCACAGTTATGAAACGCCAGAGATCGTTGCAGTGCCCGTTTCGCACATTTCCGCTCCGTATCTCGCATGGCTCGTTGAAAACGTTAAGCTCACGCGCCAGCAGCAGAAGGCGGCGACGGCAAACGGTGAAGACGTTTAGTATTCGCTGGAAACGATTTTATCGAGTTTGCGTAAGGAATCCTGACTGCGCACGACGATCTCGACGGCTTCGGCAGGCGAATCGGTCATGTGAAGAAGTTGCAGATCAGTATCTGAAACTTTACCTTCCTTGTACATCACGTCCTTAATCCACTTGATCATTCCGCTCCAATAGTCAGTGCCGAAGAGCACGACGGGAAAATTCTTGATCTTGCTCGTTTGAATTAGCGTCAGCGATTCAAAGAGTTCGTCGAGCGTGCCGTAGCCGCCGGGAAAGATGATAAAGGCGGTGCTGTATTTAACGAACATCGTCTTGCGCACGAAGAAGTATTTGAACGTGAGCGAGCGCGTCTGGTAAGCGTTAGGCTTTTGCTCAAAGGGAAGTTCGATGTTGCAGCCGATAGAGGTGCCGCCCGCTTCCATCGCGCCGCGATTGGCGGCTTCCATGATGCCGGGGCCGCCGCCTGTGATAACGGCGAAGCCCGCTTGCACGAGCAAAGCGGCCGTCTCTTGCGCGGCCTTGTATTGCAAGTCGTCCGGCGGTGTGCGCGCTGAACCGAAGACGGAGACGCCGCGCGTGATGGTCGCCAGATCATCAAAGCCTTCGACAAACTCGCCCATGATGCGAAAAACGCGCCATGTGTCGGTGCGCGTAAACTCATCCTGCTTCGGAGTCGCCAGCAACTGCTCGTCCTGCGTGACTTCCTTCTTTTGATTGTTTCTGTTTCTGTTTTTAGCCATAAAAAGAAGAAGACAGGAGTCAGGAATCAGAAGTCAGAATGAAAACCATCTTTATTCTGACTTCTGGTTCCTGACTCCTGTATTCCTTTCTCTCAAATTGCCATGATGTTGTAGCCGCAATCAACGTGGATAATCTCGCCAGTGATGCCGGAAGAAAGCGGGCTGCAAAGGAAGAGCGCGGTATCGCCGACTTCACGCGGTTCGACATTGCGGCGCAAGGGCGCGCGTTCGGCGACGTGTTTGAGAATCGCGCCCATGTTGCTTACGCCGCGCGCCGCGAGCGTGTTGATCGGGCCGGCGCTGATGGCGTTGACGCGAATGTTGTGTTTGCCTAGATCGGCCGCGAGGTAGCGCGTCGAAGCTTCAAGGGCGGCTTTTGCGACGCCCATCACGTTGTAGTTTGGCGCAACCTTTTCCGCGCCGTAGTAAGTCATCGAAACAATACTGCCACCTTCGGTCATCAGTGGCGCAGCTTCGCGCGTAAGCGCAGCAAGCGAGTAGGCGCTAATATCGAGAGCGGTGAGGAAAGCATCACGTGACGTTTGAACATAGTCGCCCTCTAGGGCTTCGCGCGGAGCGTAAGCGAGCGAATGGACGAGAAAATCGAGGCGACCGAACTTTTCTTTGACTTGTTGGAAAACGCTGGTGACTTCTTCCGGGTTGACAACGTCGCACTGCATCACGAGCGCATCGTCCATATCTTTCGTCAAAGATTCGACGTTCTCTTTAAGTCGCTCGTTTTGGTAATTGAAGGCGAGCCGCGCGCCCGCGCCGTGCAAAGATTGCGCCGACGCCCAAGCGATAGAGCGTTTATTAGCGACGCCGAAGATGATGCCAAACTTGTTTCGCAACATAGAAGTTCCTCAAAAAGAGTGAGCAGTAAGCGAAGAGCAGTAAGCAGTAGAGAGCAAACCGTTTTCTCACTGCTTACTGCTCTCTACTACTTACTTTCTCACGCTGCCGCGCTTTCCTGTGCGCCGTTCATTAAGCGGCTGTACTCGCCACTTTCAATCCATTTCAAAATCTCCGAAACGCGCCAGACGGGGAAAGGATGCGAGAGTCCGGAAGCGATAATGTCAGCCCAGAAACGGTCGAGCGCTTTTTCGTCGTAGTTCTTTTGAAAGTCGCGCGCCTGTTTCAAAAACTCGTCGTAGTCAACCTTCGATGCAAAAGTGCCGCCGCAGAGTTTCATCATCGTGCGCCCGATCACGTCCGGGTCTTGCGTAACTAAGAGTGCGGCGCGGTCGCAGGAGAGTTCGGCACGGCGCGCCCATGCGAGAAGCGCGGCGCGCATTGTGCCGGAAAGAATTTGCGTGACGATCTGTGCGACGG
>JACDAW010000101.1 GCA_013695245.1 Pyrinomonadaceae bacterium
CCATGAACGCGCGGAAACGGCAGCGCAGAGAAACTCGCGTGAATTCCGGCAGACGGCGATGTCGGCAATCGTGATCGCAATTCTCTGCGTTCCATTATTCCTTAATGTGTATGCAACCGGAGAGACGATCAAATCCGACGAAAGCCCTGAAGCATATCGCGGCGGCATGGAATGGATTCGCAAGAACGTCCCGCGTGGCGAGCGCATTTTCAACACCGACTGGGACGATTTCCCGAAGATGTTTTTCTACGACACGGATCACATCTACATCTCAGGGCTTGATCCAAACTATTTGCTCACGCAAAATCCCGAACTCTCAAAACTCTACGAGAACGTTACGCTCGGACGCGAAAAAGATTCGGCGTCAATAATCCGCAATCGCTTCGGCGCGCGTTACGTTTTCACTGATAACGAATCCGTTCATGACGATTTCTATTACAACGCGATTGATAGCGGCTGGTTTGAAGTTGTCTATGAAGACAAGAACGACAAATGCACAGTGCTCCGCATCCGCGACGAGCGCGGCGAGCCTCCGTCAACAGACGATGGAAATGATGATAACAACGACGACACCAACGCTCCCACCGACGATGACACGGGTGATCAGTAAAATTTTAAATGTGGAGCATCCAAAACAGCAGATGAAAGCGTTACCGAATAAAATAAGAAAGTTTCTTCATCCATCGTTCGTCTTCGCCGTCGTGCTCTTCGCGGCGCTGTATCTCTCAAGCGGCTGTGATCGTTCACGCGTCACCACTAACAGTGTGCCGAGTCCGACGCCCGCAACGGAATTTGAGCGAGACTTACAGAAGGTGCGCGACGGCCAGTACAAATACATTTACGTTTTCTCACGCCTCGACAGCGCGCCGTTCACTTCAGATGACGGGACATATCTCAAAACCAACTCGCCGTTAGAAGTTAATGCGCGGTATGTAACCGACGAGGGACGCCGCGTGATCGCCGGTTCAAATTTCACTTTTAAGCCGGAACAGATGGAAGCCTTAAACAGAAGATTCAAAGTCGAAGATTACACGGGAAAATGATCATTACCCGTTTCGAGATCAATCTTGCAGCTCGTAAGCTATGCAGCACGCCGGAGCGTTAACGAAACGACTTGCCGCACCCAACGCGCATGTCGCTTTTCATCAGGAATAACAATTCGCAACGTGCCCTCCGTCGCGGATAGAGGTTTGCCGTTTCTGCGATCTGCGAGAAGGATAACGCGATCAGAAAAAGCCGGATCAAGTTCGGGGAGCGCGAAAACGGCGCGGTATTTATCAGCCGCCTCCACAACCAAGTAGAGCACCAGATTCTTTCCGCGTAGCTCTTCGCCGAATTTTACGCCTGCCAGTCGCAATACATCGCCGAGCATCACGCCTTCAAAAACAGCTTCTTTCCCGTCGTGCTCTTTTGCGCGCGTCGTGTGGCGCGAAAGCTTTGCCAAATCAATAGCCGTTAACTTGAGCGGGCGTTCTACTTCTCCGCCGACGTTGAGCAGAACGTCCGCCGCCGCAGTCGTTTGCTGCGTTTGCCCGCCGATTGTCGGCGGATAACCCGCAACGAACAAGCAGAGCGACACACAAGCGATATGAAAAAACTTAATCATCAAATTCTCTCTCCTCTATAATTTGACCTTCGCTCAAGACGACGATGCGGCGACCGATGCGCTCCGCCTCCGCCTGATTATGCGTGACGTAGATGAACGGGATGTTCGACTTCCGCTGCGCCGCATCAACCTCATCAATAAGGCGCGCGCGTGTCCGCATATCAACGGCCGAGAGCGGTTCGTCAAGCAACACGATCTGTGGATCGGAGGCGAGAGCGCGAGCGAGCGCTGTGCGTTGCTGTTCGCCGCCCGATATCTCGCGCGGAAGGCGTCGGCGCGTATGCTCAATGCCGAAGAGCGCGAGCAACTCGCGCGCTCGTTCGCGCCTCTCTTTCTTCCCGCCCGTCTTCACGCCGTAAGCGACGTTCTGTTCAGCCGTCAGATGCGGAAACAGTGCATAATCTTGAAACACAAAGCCGACGCGACGCTTCTGCACGGACGTGTTGACGTTTGCCGACGCATCGAAAAAAACTTGTTCGCCCAGAGCGATCTTTCCGTCGTCCGGCGTCAGGATGCCCGCGATCAGGCGTAGCGTCGTGGTCTTGCCTGAGCCTGATGCGCCGAAGAGAATCGTCGTGCCGTCGCCTGCCGTGAACGAAACGTCGAGCATAAATGCGGTGCGCTTACCATCGCCGAGACGTTTCTTGATCCGAACACTCAACATCTCTGCTCACCCGGTCACAACTGAACGGTTCAGTTTATTGGTGAGATACACGGCTGCCACCGAGACTGCGGTGAGAATCAAAGCCAACGCCTGCGCATTTCGCTCTTCGCCCGAAGCGACCGCTTCATAGATCGCCAGCGGCATCGTCTGCGTTCGGCCCGGAATGTTTCCGGCGAGCATCAGCGTTGCGCCGAATTCGCCGAGCGCACGCGCAAAGCTTAGGACGATTCCGGCGAGCACGCCGCGCCGCGCGAGCGGCAGCGTCACGCGAAAGAACGTCTCCATCTCGCTTTTGCCGAGCGTGTAAGAAGCGATCTCGTATTGCGGATCGACACTCTCTAGCCCCGCGCGCGCCGCTTTAACCATCAGCGGAATCGCAAGCACCGTCGCCGCCAAAACGGCCGCCTGCCAAGTGAACGCCACCGTCCAACCCGTTAATTGATAAATGTACGCGCCAATAAAGCCGCGCCTTCCCAAAAGCACAATGAGGTAATAACCTGTCACGGTCGGCGGCAAAACGAGCGGCAAAGTCAACAAAGCGTCGAGCAGTTCTTTGCCGGGAAAGTTTCGCTTAGCGAGCAGGAAAGCGGCTGCCGTGCCGAGAACAGTCACGATCACAGTCGAGATACTCACGACCAAGAGCGAAAGTTTGAAAGCTTGCCAGATCATTTTTGCGCACCCGCACTCAGAAATCCATAACGACTCAGAATGCTTTGACCTTCAGGGCTAAGCACAAGCTCGACGAACCGTCTCGCTTCTTCTTTGTGACTGCTCTCTTTAATAACGGCAATCGGATACAGAATCGGATCGTGCAAATCTTCCCTCGCGCGTTCTACAACCCTAACGCGAGCTTTGGCAACTTCAACGTCCGTCGCATAAACAATTCCGGCGTCAACCTCGCTGCGCGCAACATAGTCGAGCACTTGGCGCACGTCCTCACCGAAGATCAAACGCGGCTGGAGCGCGGGCAGCAATTTCAAATTCGTGAGCAGTTGCTCAGTGTATTGACCAGCGGGAACGGTCTTAGGATTGCCGACGGCGAGTCGTTGCAGTTGCGCGCCCGCGAGATCAGCGAACGAGTTAATCGACCGCGCAGCATCGCTTGGCGCAACGAGCACGAGAGAGTTGCGCGCAAAGTCACGTCGCGTTTCCGTTTCAACTAACCTGCGCGCTGCGAGTTCGTCCATTTGCTTTGCTCCGGCGCTGGCGAAAACGTCAACAGGCGCGGAAGCTTCAATCTGCTTTTGTAGTGCGCCCGAAGCGCCGAAATTAAAATTAACTTTCACGTTGTTGCGCGCTTCATATTGCCTGCCGATCTCTTGAAAAGCGTTCTTGAGACTGACTGCCGCCGAGACGTTCAGTTCAACACGCGAAGCCGGATTATTCTGAGATGTAGTTGGAGTTTTGCAAGCATTGAAAAGCAGAAGCGCAGCAAGAAGCACGGCAGCAGCAGATGATCGCATAAAAATTTTCAAGCCTACTCTAACGAAATGAAAAAGTTGAAGCGGCGACGCTGAACCTTTTGCTAAATCAACACATTCAAGCGTCGCCACTCCGTCTTGTCGGTTATCAATTCAGTTCTGTTTCGGAGGTGTCGTTGCTCCCGTCCTGTTGGCGGCGGCTCCGGCGAAGTCGCCCGCTTTAATAATCGTGATCTTCGCCGGATCAATGTGCCGACGCATCGCAGCAAGCAGTTGCTCAGGCGTCAATGCGCTGATGCGGCGTTCCAAGTCTGCGCTGTAGGCGTAAGTGCGATTAAGGTAGAGTTGGCTGGCGAGCGAGCGCGCCACTTCCGCATCCTGTGCGCGCGAAACTTCGCGCGATTGCAAATACCCGGCTTTCGCCGCCTCAATCTCTCCGGGCGTAAACCCTTCCCGCAACGCGCGTGCGATCTCTTCGCGGTACGCGGCTTCTAATTTCGCCGCGTTCTGCGGAGCGTAAATCGCAAAGCTTGAGAATGAACCAGACTTGTCGAGCGCGCCCGCTGAAAGATTCGATCCAACGCCATAGCTCAAACCCTCTTTGCCGCGGATGCGCGCCGCGAGCCGCGAGTTCAACCCTGATCCGCCGAGAATGTAGTTCGCTAAAACGAGCGCGGGGTAATCCGGGTCGTCGTCGCGCAAGGGAAGATTAAGGCGCGCTTGAAATACGGCGTTCGCCTTGTCCGGCGTTTCGATTGATTGATTAATGGCAGGCACGTCTTTGAACGTAAAGACGAGACGCTCAAAGGGACGCGGGTTGCGCCAATTGCCGAACAATTCATTCGCCAAATTCGCAATCGCTTTGTCGTCGAAATCTCCGACGACCGCGAGTTGCGCGTTCGACGCACCGTAGAAGTCTGCGTAAAACTTCTTCACGTCTTCAAGCGTGACGGCCTTAACATCTGCGAGTTCCTCGTCGAACGTCTGTACGTAACGCGGGTCGCCCTTCGGATATGGGTTCATGTGGCGAGAGAGAGCGGTTGCAGCAACAGTGCCCGGTTCGTTTTTCCCTTGTTCGATTCCGGCGAGTTGCTCCTGCTTAAGTTGCGCAAACTCGGTGGCGGGAAACGACGGCTCGCGCAAAATCTCTGCGACGAGGCGCATTACCGCCGGAAGATTCTCGCGCACGGTTTCGATGGAGACGCCCGCCTGCGTCGCGCCGCCGAAGATGAAGACGCGCGCTTTCAAGCGATCAAATTCATCGCTGATTTGCTGGCGCGTGTGCTTTGCAGTTCCGCGTTGGAGCATCGCCCCGGCGAGTTGCGCGGCCGCTATAGAGCGATTCATCAAATCTTTCTCCGAGCCGTAACGCAAAGTCATCGTCGCCGCGACGGTGTTGCCGCGCGTCTTCTTCGGCAGCAGAGCGATCTGCAAACCGCCCGGAAGATTCTGGCGCGTGGTGCGTGCATCGAGATTAGTAGGCGACGGATCGAAGGCTTCTCCGGCGGCCACGCTCGCATCTCCTTTGTAGTCGTGCACAAGCGTAGCAACGTCGGGCGCGCCCGGAATCTCTGAGCGGTCAGGCTTTGGCGTCGGGATAAACACGCCGACGGTGCGATTCGTTCCTTTCAAATAAGCCGAAGCGACGCGCGTGAGATCGGCGGGCGTGGCTTTGCGGATACGGTCGCGGTGCAGGAAGAACAGACGCCAATCGCCCATCGCCATCCATTCACTCATCACTAACCCGACGCGATCCG